>CAJAQL010000010.1 GCA_903944135.1 uncultured Parcubacteria group bacterium | reverse complement strand
CAGAAACTGCAGGTCGTGCCACCCCGACGCCGTTGATCTGTTCACCGAAGAAGGCTCGACGGTAAGATCCATGTCTTCGGGTATCGTCGTTCTCGCAGAGGGAGGATGGCAACCCGATCAACCGCTTACCGCATCATCACCCAGGGGAGGAAACGAGATCATCATCTTTGATCCCACGACAAACCGGTTCTACCGGTATTGCCATCTCGGATCGATATCGGTAAGCGTCAGAAATATCGTTCGGCCCGGACAGACTATCGGCACCGTTGGCCATACTGGTATCAACGCATCGCTCCCCAAGCATGGACAGCATCTCCATCTGGAGATCAATCAATATGACCGGAAAACAGGAACAAATCGCTCCATTCCGCGCCGCGAGCTGGTCCGTGAACTTGGACAAATTCGGAAAAAGTAAGACTGAAGCCCCGCTCGATAACTTCGAGCGAGGCCTTCTTTTATGCTTTTAACTATTAATAATGAGTCGTGGTGCGATTCCGATAGCTGAAAGTCGAACCGTAATAATCCGAGATTACTTGACAATAGATAAATGATATGCTAATATATTAAAAGCTGATTTTATTCACACGTCGGCTAGAAAGCGAGGGTTTCTCGATGAGAACCTTCCTGCGTGACATTGGGCTGATTCATGACTACCGCGAATATGAGGTAAATGGAACCATAGGTTTTATTTACTCCATGTATGAGAAAGAACCACCGGATCCTTCGGAATTACGCCAAGCAATCCTGAAGATCGATGCTCGCTTCCCCTGGAAAGATGATCCCCGCCCAGGCGAGACATACAAGAGCATCAAATATCTCTCCGAAGGAGAAGTATCCCTGACCGGCTGGGGCGGCAAAAATATCTGTCGCTTCCACCTTTATCCCGCGCGGGAATGGGTTCGGAAAGGACAGGTCTACGGATATAAACAGTATCTCGCGAAGCTCGCCGAAGAGCTCGCGAAACTGAACATCCCCTGCATCCAGAACGTTCAATGCACCTTTGAGGTCCGGAGCACTATGGACTTCAAAAGCGAAACCGCCGAGTCCTAAACCGTTCTAGCAGATTCCGCCATAGGGGAGCCAAGCGCAAGCGCGGCTCTCTTTTTTTATTTCAGATGACACAGCTCCCCTTTTTAAAAATGTTATACTGCTAGCATCATGCAGGATTCAACTCCGAACCAAAAAAGAAAATTTCTCGCGTGGCTCCGGAATTGGTACGGCCGCTTCGAACGGCCCATCTCTTCCATCTCGCTTGTCGGCGGATTCATCTTTGACGCGCTCACCCTGCGTCGCGTCGATCTTTTCTGGGATAACGTCTGGGTCGTGGGACATCTTACGATCGTCACCGTCTGCGCCATCTGGATCAATCTTCTCGACAACACAGCGGATGAGAACGGCGTGCGCCCCGAAGAAAATCCGCAGAAACTGCACTTTTGGCTCGTCAACGTGATGCAATTCTTTTTCGGCGGCATCCTGTCGACCTATCTTGTCTTCTACTTCCGAAGCGGCACGCTCGCCGCAAGCTGGCCATTTCTTCTGATCCTTGCCGCCGCCTTCATTGCAAACGAGTCGCTCAAGCGGCACTATGCGCGACTCGTGTTCCAAATATCTCTCTTGTTCATCGCCTTCTATGCGCTCGCCATCTATCTTATGCCGATCTTCCTGCACGAGATAAGCACGAAGGTCTTTTTGATGAGCGGGGGCGTAAGCCTTGCTGCAATCGGGATCGTGATCGTGATCCTTGCCTTATTTTCGCATGAGCGGTTCACGAAACGGAACGGTTGGTCCGTTACAGCCGCCATCGTGATCATTCTTGCGACTATGAACGGACTTTATTTCTTCCGCCTCATCCCGCCTCTTCCTCTTTCTCTTATGGACGGCGGCATCGATCAAGTGCTCATCGTGAACGGGCCGGGGCAATACACGGTACGGCATGATGTACAAAATAAAAAGGATCCCCTGTTTGCCATTCGGGACTTCTTCAATGGGAGTCAAACGGTGCATATCATGCCGGGTGATCCGCTCTTTGCGTATACCACCATATTTTCGCCAACCGCGCTGAACGTCCAGATCGTACATGAATGGCAATATTACGACACGACGCAGAATGCGTGGATCACGCGCGGACATATCACCCTTCCGGTCACGGGCGGCGCCGACAATGGCTGGCACACCTTTTCCGAAGTCTCCGGGATCACGGCGGGATCGTGGCGCGTGAACGTGCTCACTTCCACGGGAGAAGTG
>CAJAQL010000009.1 GCA_903944135.1 uncultured Parcubacteria group bacterium | reverse complement strand
TGAAAAGCCATCCCATGATCCAGATAATTCCCATGAAGCTATGTTGTTCGATCTTTAATTTTTCCATATTGCGCGGCAATAATGGAGGTGAGACGAATCGTCTCGCGACCTTTTTTCATAAAACCTATTTTGGAAATAGGTTATCGTTCAATTATACCCTATTCGAATAAAGTCCGAAAAAATTAAACCTTTGATTTCAAGTAATCTTCTATCATTCTGCGAGCATCGGGATTGAAGCCGCTGTATTCCTGATCATCAAGATATTCATTTTTTGTGACCCAACGCCACTCGGAGAATTTCTCCGGTTCCATAAGTTCGGCATCTTGATCCGTGGTGCAGAAAAAAATGAAAACAGTATCCCCTTCTTTTGCCCCGCGGGCTTCTCCGATGAAGTCGACGATCGTAAATGCGGTGATGCCCACTTCTTCGGCTACTTCCCGCCGCAATGTTTGCTCAAGATTTTCGCCGATCTCACACCGTCCGCCAGGAATCGTCCAAACGGAAACATCCTTCCATTTATCTTTGGTGTAGTTTCGCTGTCCGGTCAGTATCTTGCCGTCACGCATCATAACTGCAATCGGACACTTCGTCTCGGTTCCTGTTTCATTGAGCTTATCTTGAAGCATGTTTTTATTATAGTGATGATATATTTTATACGCGCAGGGTATCGATAAAAATCTTATTTCGGATGGAATTTTGCTTCATGGAGAAGGCCGGTCAGAAGATCTTTGAGAGCAATCGTAGCAACGGCAGTCACTTTATCGCCGCCGCCGTAGTAGACAAAAAGCTGGCCGCGGATCACCGCAGTGCCGCATGGGAAAACAACGTTCGGAACGATCCCCTCTTTTTCGTAGGGCATCTTCGGTTCCAGGATGGTATCCTCGGTCCGATAGAGAACTTTTGTCGGGTCATCAAGATCCAACAATGCCGCACGGACGCTGTAATGCGATGTCCGTTTTGAAATACCATGATAAAGCAGAAGCCAGCCGTGCGCCGTTTCGATCGGCGGCGCGGAAATGCCGATGCGCTTTGAATCCCATGCCGTGTCGCGCGGCCTCATCAATATTTTTCCACCGAGAAACTTGTTCACGCCATCAAAATCAAAAGAATCGCAACTGTCGATCCAAATGTCCGATCCCAACCGATGCAAAAAGAAATATTTTCCGCCGATCTTCCGCGGAAAGAGCGCAGCATCCTTGTCGTCGAGTCCGGGAGGCGAAATGAGCATGGGATTCGCCCAGCTCCATTTTTTGGCGACAAGATCGCTTACAAGGATGGATGTGAACGCTACGCGCGGCGGTTCCTTGCCGTCGAACGCCGTATAACACATATAAACACGATCGCCGAGCTTCGTGAGCCGCGGATCTTCGCAGCCGGAATTTCCTCCAGGAACGAGCTTCCGTTCGAACTCGGCGCGCGGCACGTATGCCGGCTCCGGACTGCGTTCGGTGAAATGAACTCCGTCTAAAGATGCTGCATAACCAAGAACTGATGTATTGTCATCAGACATCGCCCGATAGAACAGATGCACCTTTCCTCCTTCATAGATCGCCCCTGGATTGAAAGTCGACTGTGCCTCCCATTCATGCTCAGCGATCGGCGCAATGATCGGATTACCTTCGAATCGTGCAAGCTGGCGCCCCGCGACAAAAACCAGCTCATCAAGCAGATCTTTCAACTTGAACTTTGCAAGACAGCATGTCGTGTCGGTAGCGCCATAATAAAGATAGATGATCGAGCGGCGCAGCATGGTGCCTGACGGAAAAACGATATGCGGCACGCGGCCGTACTGCTCATATTCCTCTTCGGGCACAAGGAATGGCCGCTTCACTTCGCCCACGATCTTCCGAGGATCATTGTCGTCCAGAAGCAACGCCTGCACGCCGAAGATCGTAGGTGGCGTGAAATAATTGTAGATATAGGAATAAAAAAGCAGCCATCCTTTTTCCGTCCTCAAGGGCGCGGAACCGACCTCGATCTGATCTTTCTCATTCACGTCGATCGGAATTACGTGATCGCCAAGGTGCTCATACCACTCTTTCCAATATGCCTCCGACCACATGTCCTCGACACGATCGAAAAGCGCCAATGCTATCTTTGCCGGCGGCCGATCGGTGTTGACCGTGAGGATCGCGGCGATCTTTCCCTGGACCCGTTCCGGAAACAGCGCCATGGCCTTCGCATTGAACGGCGTCACAAGATGCTTTTCCGTGATCGTCTTCATATCCTTGCTTATCGCAACGCCGACTTTGATGCCATCGGCGGAAAACGCTTCGACGGCCGTATAAAAAATGTAAAGCTGGCCCTCGAATTCCGTGGCGCGCGGATCCTCGCAGCCCCACTGTTCCCATGGATGTTCAGGAACTATAAATTGACGCCGATTTCTGAAATGGATCCCGTCCTTCCCTGACGCGACGCCGATCGAAGACGCCTGAGTCTGTCCATTGTCGGATTTTCCCGTCGCGCGGTAAAGCAAATACACTGTGTCGTCGCAAACGACAGGCGAAGGATTGTAAACCGCATCCGATTCCCACTCTGAATCAGGATCGGGCAATAAAATCGGATTTTCGGATGACCGACTGCCTTCCAGCATATTATTCTTTCATCTTCACGTTATTTTTCTTCACAAGACGTGGCGTTCCATTGCGAACAAGCTCGTCGAGGAAATGGTCAAGGTCCGCCACGGCCACGCAAACAACCGAATCCGCTCCGCCGTAATAGACGTAAAGCTCGCCATCCTTCACGACGGCGCCACAGGAATAGATCACGCCCGATTTCCAACCGGTGTTCTCATACCATTCTTCCGGTTCGAGGACCGGTATCCGCGAACGGTAGAGTATTTTCGTCGGATCATCCGCATCGAGGATCATAGCGCCCAGCTTGTAGCGATTCGGATCGCGGACGTCCATAGCATGGTACAGAAGAAGCCAACCGAGCTTCGTTTTTATCGGCGGCGGTCCGGCGCCGCGCACCCAGCTATCCCATCCATCCACGTTCGAGAAACGGCTGTAATGGCTTTTGATGTTTTTTGCATCATCTTCGAACTCCGAGAGATCATCAACATAATCGATCAATATCTTCGGCGAAAGGCTATGGAGAATCGCGAACTTGCCGTTGATCTTTTCGGGGAATAAGACCCAGTTCTTATGGACTTCGCCTGGCGGCGAGAGAAAAACCGGCGCACTCCACCGCCATCGCCGGTTCACGAAATCATCCTTCGCTATCGAGGAAAGCGCGATGCGTACCGATCCCCAACCATCGAACGCGGTATAGGTAAGATAAATTTTCCCATCCTCGTCGATCATCACGAGGCGCGGATCCTCCGAACCGCCAGCGCATCCCCCGCCCGAAAGGTAATTGATCCTCGGAACCGATGCAAGCGGGTTTGTTCCCTTGGTTTTATGCGCAAAAGCCGGCGCATCCGGCCGGCCAACGATCGTCACGCCATCATCGCTCATGGCATAGCCAAGCGTCGACATATCGTCGCCGCCGATCGCGCGATAGAGAAGATGCACGCGGCCGTCGGTATAAAGCGCCGCAGGATTGAAGGTCGCTTTCACCTCCCAGAAATTCTCTCCGCGCGGTTCAACGATCGGATTCGACTCATATTTCTGGAGCGTAACGAACCGTTTACGCGGAGGAGTCGTACGTCGGGAAATAACCGCCTTAGCCGACAATCGCCGCCTTACCGGCGCGGAGACTTTTTTTACACCGAGAGAAACTGCCTTCTTTTTTGCTGCCGCCGGACGCGTCTTGGACGTCTTTTTTCCGGGCGTTCCGAGAGAACTGCTTTTTCGGGGCGATGCCATTAATATATATTGAATATCAAAAATTTAAGATCGACTTTTTATAAAAAACACGGAACACTCCCTTCCGATATCATAACATTTCAGGAATAGACCCTGTGGACAAACGGCCCCGCCGTGGCGGAGCCGTTTGATCCTTGCTTACTGACCGCTACTTCCCGAACTGCCTCCCGACCGTCTGCTCCCCGGCATTGCGCCACCTCCTATTGCCGGCGTACTGCTTCCTGTCTGAATCTGAATCGTCTGCGCCGTCAAGCTTCCGTCAGAATTAGATGACCCGCCAACCATAACCCTCAAGCCCGTTGCCAGACTGCTCGCTGAAGCCGCAGAAGGCTTGATGATCGAAGTCGAACTCGAGAAAAATACGATCTCAGAGCTTCCGTTAGGAAGCTGGAGCGTCATAGTTTGCCCGTTGATCGATGCGATATTTCCCATGGCAAAACTGCCGCTGGTTCGGTTGCCTGACGCCCCCCGCGACGATGCACCGAAGTTTCCGCCGTTCGGACCTCCTGCAAATTGTCGGGGTGCCGAAGATCCCATTTTCCCGACCACGAGACCCACTGAAAACGCAAGTATCACCGCAACTGCCCAAATGATATGTATCTTATATTTTTTAATGAATGACATTTTTATTATTAATTACTTTTTATGTTTGATTTTATTTCTGACCTTTTTATCTTAATTTTTTCTGTCGCCCTCGCGAAGGCGAGGGTCCGTGCTTTTTAAGAATAGAAGCACGGATCGTCCGCCTCCGCGGACAATGACATTTATTTTTTATTCGTATCTTAATGCTTCGATCGGGTTCAGCTTCGCCGCACGCCGCGCGGGATAATAGCCGAATATGATGCCGATCGCCGCCGAAACACCGAACGCCATTAAGACATAGGGAATCGAAATACTTGTGGAGATGGATTCGAAATAGGAAATGGCAATCGCGATGAGCCACCCCAGAATGACACCTATAATGCCGCCAACGAACGTCATCAGGACGGACTCGGACAAAAATTGCAAAGTGATGTCCCGTTCTTTTGCGCCAAGCGCCTTGCGGAGACCGATCTCGCGGGTCCGCTCCGTAACGGTCGTAAGCATCATGTTCATGATGCCAATGCCGCCAACCAAAAGCGAAATGGAGGCTATTGCAGCGAGCAGGGTCGTGAAGGTGCTCGTTACGCTCGACGCCGCCGACACGATCTCCGACTGGTTGGTGACCGTGAAATCGGCAGATGAGGAATCAGATATTTTATGACGCGTGAGAAGCAAGTTCGTAATGTCATTCTGCACCTGGGTCATCGTGCTTTGGCTCGAAGCCTCCACGTCAACCTCGGAAAGGTATTTATCGCTGCCCACCAAAATATGCTGCGCCGTCGAAAGCGGTACATAAATGTCATTATTTGCAACGGTACTGGTCGCCGTAACGCCGACCACTTTAAAATTATTGCCATTGATGCGGATCGTGTTGCCGATAGCCATATCGGGCGTTGGACTTGCATTCTCCGTGGTCGCAAAAAGGGACGCGAGCACCGTCTGTCCGATAACCGCGTTGCGGCTCGAGTTCGTCACGTCCGCATCGGTGATGAAATCGCCCTCATCCATCGTCACATTACGCACCGTTGCATATGAGGCTTCCGTACCAACAACGCTCGCATTCGTATTATTGCTTTTATAGACAATTTGATAGCGCCCGCTCACTTCCCGCGCTATGGCGGTAATATTATCCACACCCGATACGATCGCATCCGCATCATCCGGCGTCAAAGTCTCGGCGCTTCCCGGCTGGGCGCGAACCATGGAACCGAAAGCTCTCTGCGCACCAGGCGTTACCATCAAAAGATTCGCGCCGAGCGATTGGATGCTCGACTGGATCGAGCTCTGCGATCCCTGCCCGATCGCAACCATCGCGATCACGGAAGCGATGCCGATCACAATACCGAGCATCGTAAGACTCGTCCGTACCTTGTTCACGGTGACGGCGCTATATGTTTCTTCCCAAAGGTCTCTCGTGGTCATGTTGTTTTAATATTTGAATGCTCTATCTATTTGATCGGTTGCGTTTCATGCCCCGCGATCCGCTTATGCTGGTTCATTTCATCGCTCAGTATCTGTCCGTCGAGAATATGGATGATCCGATCGGCATGTTCAGCAACATATGACTCGTGCGTGATCAGAACGATCGTCTTGCCATGCTCGACATTGAGCGACTGAAACGTATGGAGCACGATCTCGCCCGTCACGGAATCCAAATTGCCCGTCGGCTCATCGGCGAGGATCATTGACGGATTATTGACGAGCGACCGCGCGATCGCGACCCGCTGCATCATACCGCCGGAGATCTGGTTCGAATAATGATTCCAGAATTCCTTGGGAAAGGCAGATTCGGTCAAGCACTGTTCCGCGATCCGCTCGCGTTCCGCCTTGGGGACACCCGCATAAATAAGAGGCAATGCCACATTGCGCAATACCGTTGCGCGCGGCAAAAGATTGAATGCCTGAAAGACGAAACCGATCTTGTCCAGTCGGATCTCCGAGAGTTCATCCTGAGACATCTGCGCAATGTTCTTTCCGTCGAGAAGATATTCTCCGCTGGTCGGCGTATCGAGCGCGCCCAAGATATGCATCATGGTCGATTTACCCGATCCCGACGGACCCATGATAGCGACGAATTCGCCTTCTTCAACGGAAAACGTGATACCTTTCAAAACCACCGTCTCGATATCGCCGTTCCGATATACTTTTTTGATATTCCTGCATTCGATGATGTTCGACATGGTTCTTGTGCTTTACAATCCCGGCGGGGCACCGCCACCACCGCTATAACCACTTCTACCGCCACTGCTGCCGCCCAACAACTGAAGCGCAGACGAGCTTTTCATTGCCGACGTCGCCTTTGTCGCTGCGGCCGTCGCGGTTGTTGCCGACGACGACTTTATCGTCTTGGTGATGATCTGATCACCCTCGCTGACGCCCGACAAGATCTCCGTATCAGAATCTCCGACAAGTCCCGTCGTCACAAGAACCCGCTTCGGCTCTGCCGTTAAAACGATCCCCTCGTTCGTGCTCGATGCGATCTCACTCGCAGAGAGCGAAACTGACGGCTCGAGAATATAAGTCGATGAACCCATCGTGACGAGCGCCGTGCTCGGCACAGTGATCACGTTCTGATGAACCTTCGTCACGATATCAGCCGTAACGCTCATGCCCGGCTTGATCGATACCGTGCTCGATGAATTCGTAAAACCGATCTCTTCGGTATAGCTCACGACACCCGAAGAAACCGTTCCCACCGGATCAACTTGCGTAACCGTGCCCGCAAGCGACAAACCATCAACCGCATCAAAAGTCAGGGTCGCCGGATCACCGACCGCCACATTGATGGCGTCCGACTCGTCAAGCGTCACCGACGCAAGTTCACCATCACCCACCAAGGTAACTGCCGGAGAAGGAGCTGTTTCTCCGACAACGGCATCGATCACAGAAACCACGCCCGATATCGGAGCGGTAATTGACGTGTCCGCAAGTTGGGTTTGCGCCGTTTCCAATGCAAGTTCTTGCTGCTGGATCGATAGCTGGCTTGATTGCACGTCGAGAGCGTCGGCACCCGCCACAAGCGTAGCAAGCGATGAGCTCGCTTCATTAAGGGAAAGCCTGTCGTTTGTAATATCCGTCTTATCACTGCTTATCGTGCTTGCGATATTCGCAAGCGACGAACCGTCACTGCTTACGGTATTTGTGTAGCCGCTCATGTTCGACTGAAACGTAGTGGTAATGGTAGGCAATCCTGAACCACTCCCCGTTGGGTAATTATTAACGACATAGTTCAAAAGATCCTTGATCGATTTCACGGACTCGCTGATGGCACGATTCGTATTATAGGTCTCAGAAAAAAGAGCATCGAGCGTCGCCGGATCTGACGAAAGGCTTGCCGCATGATAATCAATCAAATTCTGTTGATAAGCCGCTGAAGCAGCCGTATAAGACGACAGCACGGCATCCCGATACGGCAACGCTGCCGCAGTAAGATAGTTCGGCATGATATTCACATAAGCATCGGGATCGTTCTGCGATTTTGAAATATCGTTGCCCGTCACGAATGATTTCAATCCCGCCATGACGGTCTGGAAATCGACGAAAGCGCCCGAAACCGTTCCGAATCCCGATTGATAATCCTTTTGCAGGGTCGATGACGCCGTGACAATATTCTGTTCCGCCTGCGTGACCGAATTCTGATCCTGAAGCAGCGTCGTTGTGGCAGGTGCCTCCGTAAGCTTTGAAAGAGAGAGTTGCGCCGACTGCAAAGAAAGCTCGGCTTGCTTAAGGGATCTCTCTTCGTTCGTCGCGTCAAGCTGTACCAAGACCTGTCCAGCAGAAACATGATCACCCACCTTCACGTATATTTTGGTGACATTTTCCGAAACATTCGGCTTAATGTCGACCGTCGTGCCGGACTCCACCTGGCCGCTGCCCGAGACCGATGTATCCACCGTTCCCGTAGTCGCATTTTCGACGACGTATTTCGTCACGGTCGTGGTGCTCTGTGACGACGTATACCAAAAGTATCCGCCGACGATCAGCGCAATAAGAACAAGTCCACTGATTATTTTGTGCCGACCGATAAATTGTAAAATTTTTTTGAACATATTTTTGTGATTATTCTTCTGGGTCCATCCATAAAAACATTTTTCACTGCTGAGGCCGGATACCCGGTCCCGGCGCCGGAAAAACTCTTATGAAATGCGCCTCGACCTGGCCTTCCTCATTCGGCGCACCGATTGCAACTATATGATCGCCGATAGCGAGCGAACTCAAAAGAACAGTCGCATCCGCCTTTTTTATCACGACATCAGGCGCTAAAACGATCGCCCGCTCATCATTGTTATCATCTTTTACGGCAAGCGTCGTGGTTGAAATATCAATGACCGTTCCTGCAACGCCGTGCATGTCGCCGCCTTCCATTTCCGGATTTATTTCAACCGGCGGCCGGACGCCCGCAAAATTAAGTTCATAGTTCCTCCCCCATTCCGAAGCGAAAATCGCTTTCTGATAGCCAACCGAAACGCCAAACCCAAATGCAAGTAAAAAAATGACGATGGCGGCGAATATGCCCGCAACCCACCGCGCCCAGGTTGATGTTATAAGATTTTTCATGAAAATAAGGGCGTTGCAAAACCATTTTGATGGCGCGCAACCCTGGTATCATTTATGAGCCGGACGCCGAACCATATAGCACAGCCGATGCTTGCAAGACAGAATGCCGCGGATATCGCCGGAAAAGATTCCACCAAAGAAAGGGCAAGTTCTTTGATGTTCGCCATGGCGAACGAAAAATCGGAACGGAAAAGAGAGGCAAATGATAGAAAACCGGATCGCGCAAGATCGGCACCGAGGTCAGCCATGCTTGCGACAACGAATCCCAGAGAAGCAAAAAGAAAGCCGCCCGAAACAGCGACTTGCCGATACGTTCTTTTTCGTTCCTCTCTTTCGATAGACCGCAAGATCCTTCCTATAAGATAGGTCGGCGGTTCAGGGGCACCTCGGAGAACGTTTTTAAGGCGGTTTTTTTGCATTTCATTCAAAACCTGTCCTTCTTTCACGCACGGAACAGGCCTTGTCATTTATACGGTTCCTCTGTTCTTTTGGGTGCAAAGAAGTCCATGAGGGAGACAATGAACCCTTCCGATTCTGCCAGTCGGTCTTTTATTGACCATTCGGCGCGAAATCTTCACCGCTCATGATGTTCCGCAAAAGCGACAAACCACGGCGATGGCGGCTTTTCACCGTATCGACCGGCTCATGAAGACGCTCGGCAATCTCTCTGAATTTCAAATTGTCGGTGTATCGCATGATCATGACATCGCGATAACGCTCCGGCAGTTTTGCAAGTGCCACATCAAAATTCTCCTTCAGAATCCCGCGATCAAATGAAACGGCTGACGTTTCCGCAATGGCCAGATAGGGAGCAAGGACAGCCTCGATGGCATCATCTTCTTCTCCAAGAACGGAAAACGGCAAGGCTCTCCTTTTTTTCAAAAGATCCAGTGAGGCATTTTTCGCTATAGCAAAAAGCCACGTTTTGAACTTTTTAGACCGGTCAAAGCTCTTAAGATTTTTCCAAACACGAAGAAAGGTCTCCTGGGAGATATCCTCGGCATCAGGACCATTCCGCACATAACGATAGGAAAACTTATAGATCGCGCTGATGTATCGCTCTACCAGTACCGCAAAAGAAGCGCTTTCGCCCGCAAGCGTAGCAGAAATAAGTTCGTCGTCTGTTTGTTCGGATAATGGCATTGTCTTATTTACGGATCAGTATAGCAAAAATGGGCAATTATTTCAAAAAACAAGGGTCGAACCTTGATCTCCGCGTCAATCTTCTGTCGTTCCCGTCCCCCAAGAGACTCAGGATAAACTTCGGCGGGAATCCAGGTTTTCCTGTTCTGGGCCCCGGCTTCCCCCAGGATGACTTTGTTTTTCGTTATAACGAAAAACAAAGTCACTTTCTTTCATAGGTTCCTACAAGTTCCGTTTCCGCAAGGATATGTCCCGCCATCGCAGCGTCAAGTTCCTGCAAACCCGCCGTACCGGGAAGATCGAATGCGACATCAAGAGCAAAAAGCTTGAAATGATAATGATGCATCATGGGACCATGCGAGGGGCAGGGTCCCATGTACCGTGCGGCGCGAGCGCTGTTCAAACCTTCGACTGCGCCAGGCGGGACGCTCTCCTCTTTGATAAAGACCGTTTTAGGGTCGATGTTCCATACCACCCAATGCGCAAAACCATGAGCTACCGGTGCATCCGGATCATGCACGACAAGCGCTAACGTTACGGCATCTTCCGGTACGTTCTGGATCTGGAGTTCCGGGTTCATTTCACCGCCATCGCAGGTGAACTTCTTCGGAATCGCAACACCGTTTTCAAATGAAGGACTCGTTAATATCATGGCTCAATTATAACATTGATCGCCTTCCGTGGAATATATCTCCCCGCCTTCGCGTTGCCACGTCCATAGGTCGCACAAATTGGGAAGCCTTATTTTTTCCCCGCAAGGAATTCGCGGTATTCGCGGCGCAAGAGATCAAGCGAATCCTCGCTTCGCGGCTTGGTCATGCCGGGATACCGCCAAGCGCTAATGATCTTCCGCTGTTTTCCGAGATCCTGAACCATGACCCATATTTCCTGCGACCATGTTTCCTTTTTTGACGTCTCGTCGACTTTTTTTGCAAAAGCCGGCCTTCCCGCCATGGTCTTGATGGAGGCGGGCTGCATCATGGCGACCGTTTTCGGAGCAACGCCTTCTTCTGTCCGTTTTGGCGAATGCATCACGCGCGCAACGCGCTGTTCCGACAATTTATAAAATGCCATCTTCGCCTGCGCGTGGCGGGTCCACAAAACCTGTCTTGCTTTCGGGATAAAAGGCATAGTTCTATGGTAACACGCTCTTGAGCCAAGAACGCAATTTGCAATTTAATGATCGCATGAAGATTTCGACCTTTACCGATTGTCGGAAAAAATCTTTCTCGCAATATCCAGATATTCTTCCCGTAACGGTTCCGCCGTTCCGATCTCGAGGACCTCGTCGTTCAGCATCGTTGCTGCTTCGGTCCAATTGTAGCTTCCCAAGGCATATGCCTTGTCCGTCACGAGCATTTTGATGTGCATGATCCCCTTCTCATGCCTCTGGAATTCGACCGGGATACCGGCACCTTCAAGCTTCTGCACGATATGTGCCTGTGCGGCATTCTGCGATTGTCCGGCGTCCATGATCCCCACCACATCCAATCCGCGCATCTTGGCGCGCACCAAAGCGTCCGCGATATTTTCTTTTGTGAATTCATAGATCGCGAAGTAAACGTACTTATCCGCGCCATCGATCAAATCCACGATCGTTCGATCGTTCTGTTTCCTGTCCAAACTGTATAGGACCGTAAAACTGCGCGCAGCTATCGGCCCCGCCATCATATAACCGAGCACTGCGCCCAGAACGCCGATTGCGGCAAAAAGAAAAATCTTTTTCGCTAAGCTCATCATGCCATCCTAAAATAGAGCATGGCAATTGCAATGTTCTTTTTAGAAAGATTTAATAACCTCGTTTTCTGCTATCGCACGACGAAATCAAAAAATCTCGCATCGTCGTTCCCGCGCCTTGCTCCGCCGAAGCGCTTCGCGAAGGCGAGCATGCGGGAATCAAGGTTTTCTTATTCTGGGTCCCCGCTGAAGCCTGCACCCGTGAAAACAGGTGCGGCGAAGCGCCAGAAAACGACGAAAAACAAAGAAGGTTATCTTTCGATCAACTTCTTGAACTCTTCCACCATCGGAACCTGTTCGGGATCAACGCCATAGAGTTTCGCCGTATGATATGCCGTCCAGTCGGCAAGAATCAACGCATTCATGATCTTCTGAATATCGTTTTTGCCCTGCAGAAGAACGATCTCCACCTTGAAGCCGCGATCGTGATACAGCTTTTCGAGAACGCTCATGCGTTTCAAGATACGCCGATCATCCAGACCATCTTTCAAGAAAATGAAACGGAATTCTCGGGAAAGCGATACTGTTTTTTCCTTAGCATCAAATCCCGTCATTTCGTTATGATTCAATTCGGGCACGAAATTCGTGAATGCGGGAACCTTTCCCGTCTCGTTGAACTTGATCTTCCAATTGTAGCCTATTGCGGCATTTTTCGCGGACACATAGATAATAGGCACCGATCCATACAGTCGCTTCGCAAGATCCTGTCCGCGCCGCTCTTCACGCGCCGGATGAAGCTGCTTTGCAAGATCCTGTGCCTCGAGCATCCATGTTTTTTCGCCCATCACAGCAAGGAAGGCCATCAAACTGAATCCTGTCGCCATGCGCGGCTGGATGTTTTCGTGCGGCATCTTGACGTAAGGTATGTTCGCTTTCATTGCCAAACGCATCAACTTCCCATCGGAAGCGATGACCGCCATCGGATAATGTTTTGCGGCAGCCATGGAAAAAGCATCGAGCGTTTCCTCGGTGTTGCCGGAATAGGAGCTCAAAATGATCAAGCTTTCTTTAAGAACTTTTTCATTTAATTTAGGAAGTCCGTAATTCGACCACACGATAAGATCGAGCTCCGGATGCCATGCCTTTATGATGTCGGCGGCCAAATGAGAACCGCCCATGCCGACAACAATGAACTTGCTGAATTTTTTCTTCAATTTTCCGGCGTTTTCCAAAACCGGCTGATAGACGAACTGCGATGCATAGTTTTTGATATCTTGTGGAAGCATATGATCATTATACTGCTTCCTCTAAAAAACGGGTGCACAGATTGACGAAAAATGAAAAAAGCATTAAATAAGTCAAGGAAGAGAGGTGCCCCATGACTTTCAATTGTGCATTTTGGAGTTTCTGTGTCTTTGGTGCATTAGCCTATCCATGCCTGCTCATGGCGGTCATGTCGGATCGACGGACGAAGAAGGCGTGGAAGAACTGCGTCTACAGTATGGGCGCATTTCTGGCGGGAATGGTGTTTTGGCATCTATCGCACGGCACGCACGATCCCCTTCTTCTTTTCTTTGCATTGATCATGGCGATTCCCGCCATCGATCAGATGCGGCAAGTATGGCAAAATGGTCATTGAAATTTTGTCAGCCAACTTCAGCAACAGCCCCGTCACGGCGGGGCTGTTTTTTCTGTTTCACCTGTCGTCCCCGTACATCGAGATGCTCGGGATAAACTCGGCGGGATCCAGGTTCTCTTTTTCTAAAAGCACAGACGATCCCGCTGGAGCCCGCACTCGCGAAGGCGAGCGGAACCATGACGTTATTTCTCTATCGAATGTCCGCCGAATTGATTGCGCAACACTGAAAGTACTTTCCCCATATAGCTCGGCGATCTTTTGGACCGCACGCGGAATTTGAACGAATCTTCGATCACGGGCAATCTCATTCTCCACTTCTTCCCCGTCTTCACGGTCCATTCCCCTTCGCCCGTATAGGCGACCGAACCTGAAACTTTTTTGAGCTCCTCGCCGAACATAAGATATCCACCCTCGAGCCATCCTATGAGACGCGACTCGATCACGCTCCCATGGTTATAAAGCCGAGCGATTTCCTGAAGGTCAAGCTTGAATGGCGATTTTTTCATCAGCGCAAACCCTTCCGCAATGGACTGCATCATGCCGTACTCGATGCCATTATGCACCATTTTCACAAAATGCCCCGCCCCGGCTTTTCCGAAATAGGCATAACCATCCGCAACGGATGCGTCAGCAAATAAAGTTTCCCATTTTTCGTAGCTTGCTTTGTCGCCGCCGATCATCATGCACGCACCATGACGAGCGCCGGCCGGGCCGCCCGAAACGCCGGCATCCAGAAATTTGATCCCTTTTTTCTCGAGCAATTTCGCCCGGCGCATTGAATCCTCAAAGAACGAATTGCCGCCATCGATCACCATGTCGCCTTTCTTCAATTTTGACGCGAGCCCATCTTTCCCGAAAAGCAGGTCATCAACCGGCTTTCCGGCTGTCACCATAACCCATACGACGCGCGGCGACGGCAATTTTTGCACTAATTCATCAAGCGACACCGCACCTTCAATACGGTCTTTTTCGAACTCCTGCAATTTTTCGGCATGCCGATTATAGGCAACGACGCGCCATCCTTTTTCGCGCCATTGTCGCGCGAGCCCGCCGCCCATCTTGCCGAGACCGATGATGCCGATCTCCTTCTTCAGTACCATCTGGGCCATGCGGGCCGCATCCGCCGCCGCGGCCTCATCCGCAATCACGCGCGCATCCGGAACGTAATGATCAAGCGGCACCAGACCTTTCTGCCACGCCCCGATGAACGGGTCCGTGAAACGCCACATGGCCGCGATCTCCTCGCTCGAAACGAAAAGCGTCTGATCGCCCGCGATGCAATCCAGGATCAGTTTCTGATATTCAGCCGTATACTGCGCATGTTCCGCTCCGGCGTTTGCTGATCGGAAATCGAAGCCGAGTGAGCGAACTTCCGTCTCCGCATCAAAGCCCGGTTTCTTTGCGTTAAAAATAATACTGATACCTTCTTTCGGTTCCAGGCGGATCGCCACTTTATTCTTCCGCTCTTTTACTTCATCCGTACCGATGCCCGCTGATCGCAAAACGATTTCGATATCCTTGAGAGGAGCGCCCATCCGCTTACCGGCCTCCATGACGATCGGAACACTTCCCCAGCGATCGCCGGTCAAATACCCCGAGATCCGGAAATATGTTTCCGTTTCCGACTCCGCGGCAACGCCCTTCACGGAACGGTAACCGTCATGCTGGGCACGGAACGAACGCGTGGCGGCAACTTTCACCGAAGGAATTTCAAGTTTTTCCAAAAGATCCGCGCGCGCGCGACGAATGCTTTCCGCGTCAGTTCCCGCTGGCCGCTCCATCGTTGCAAACGCAAGCATCTGCAGAAGATGGTTCTGACCAACGTCGCGAAGCGCTCCTACACCATCGTAAAATCCGCCGCGGTCCTCGACACCCAAAGATTCGAACAGGCGGATATGGATACTTTCCACGAAGTGCCGGTTCCATTCACCCTCAAAAAGATTGTTGTCGAATCGGAACGCAAGGATGTTCTGCAGCATTTCCTTGCCAAGATAATGATCAACGCGGTAGATCTGCACTTCTTTAAAAAGCTTCGCAAGCCGCGCATCGAGCGCCTTCGCGCTTTTCTCATCGTTGCCGAACGGTTTTTCGACCACGACACGCGTCCATCCTTCCTCCGCACTGCACGGCTCGGTCAATTTGCTTGTATGCAAATTTTCAAGGATGACATCGTAGAATTGCGGCGGGACGGAAAGATAGAATAATTTGTTCGTGCAGACCCCCCATTGGTCGTCGATGCGCTTTAGGGTCGTCTTGAGAGCGTCATAATCGCCGATTTCATGAAAAGTCAGCTTATGATAAACGGCAAGCTGAAGAAATGATTCGACCAAGGCAGCATTCGCATGGGGCGCTTTCACCTCCAAAATAGCCCGAACGTGACCCCGGAAATCATCATCCGTCCATTCACGGCGCGAGACACCGAGCAATTTGAACTTCGGCGGAAGTTTCTTTTTTTCATGCAGACTGAAGAGCGCCGGTACGATCTTCTTTGTCATCAGATCACCCGTCGCCCCAAGCACCACAAAAATAGTTGGGATAGTAGAGTTGTTGTTCATGAGGACATTCTACCACGACCCGACCCATAATTTCGAATCGAACGATGTGCGGCTCTTATAAAAACGGAAAAATCAGATTGATTTGACAAAATATGACAAATAAATTATTATTATCCCCAATATGAACGATGCATTTTTACTGGTCGGACCAATAGCCGCCGGCAAATCACACATCGGCGCTCTGATAGAAAAAGAATTCGGCATCCCTTTCTTTGCGTATGAAGACATCTTCATAAGGGAACAGAAAAGAGATCCCAAAGAATATCGAAAACGAGCCGAGCCATTGGCTGAGCGCGCCATTTTCGAATTCCTTGATGAACACGGAAGTATCTGCTTTGAAAACACCATGGAGCGATCCTATGCCTTTGATATCCTGAAAAAAATGCAGCAAGTCGCAGACGTCAGATTGATCTACGTTGACGTTCCGCTCGCCACCGCTCTTCAGAGGCTTCAAGAAAGACCCCGCAAAGACAATGTGGCATGGTCCAGCAGGGAAATAACGGATATCTATGAAAAATGCAAAAAACTCGATTTGAAATATGACCTCGTTCTGAACAATGCGAACGCATCCGACGAAGATCTTATTGGCCAACTGCGGCCACTGATAGAAGAAAGAAAATGGCAGAAAGATTATGTAGAGATAAATTTCAGGGGGCAACACCTGAAATTCAGCAGCTGGTCCGGAAAGAATCTGACTCCCTATGACATAGAATACAAGCCTTGGGCCGTTTCATTCAAAAAAGAAAATTACGGCTATCTGCGGCACTATGCACTGAAACCCGGCGATGTGGTGGTCGACGCAGGAGGATACGAAGGGACATTTGCGATCTATGCGGCAAAAGTTGTCGGAAGATCCGGGAAGGTCGTGGCATTCGAGCCGGATACCGAAAACTTCAGAAAGCTCCTCGAGAACGTCGCATTGAATAAGCTGGAGAACATTCTCGTCATCAACAAGGCGCTGTGGCAAAAAGATGGAAGATTGAAATTCAACAACAAACATACTGCAGGAGCTTCGTTTTATTTCAACGCAAGCCCTTATACCAAGGAAACGGACGTTGTCGCGCTTGATAATGAACTGGGAAGACTCGGCATCGGCCGGGTGGATTTCATTAAAATGGATATTGAAGGATCCGAACTGCAAGCGTTAAAAGGAGCGGAACATATCCTGAAGACAAGCGAAACAAATCTTGCAATCGCCTCCTACCATATCATCAACGGGGAAGAAACATCCACGGAAGCGGAACATATCCTCAAGGGGTTCGGCTATCGGGCGGCAACCGAATTTCCGGAACATAAAACAACCTACGGCCGCAAGGCATGATCGAATAACATGAAATACGAAGACGGGGCCATAAGGCCGGACGCCATCAATATCCAGAAACTCATGGATGAGCATATCCAGGAATTCATGGATAACGGAAAGCTCATAGGCATCGCCGGTTTAGCTGTCGGCAGCGGCGGAAATTTAAGTATGAGAGTGCCCGGCGGCATGCTCGTAACATCTACAGGATCCGCTCTGGACGACCTCAGACCGAATGAAATTATTTTTGTGGCAGAAGCAAATCGTGACCGTGTTTATTTTATCGGCTCTAAAGATCCATCCTCGGAATCGATCAATCACTGGACGATCTATAAAGAAATGCCGGAGGTAAAAGCCATCGCCCACGTCAACGTCGGAGCAAAGAATGATAAAAATATTCCAGTGACCCCGGAAGATATCCCCTACGGCACGATCGAATTGAGCTATGGCATGCTAACGTTGTTCAAAACGACAAACGTGATCATGCTGAAAAATCATGGTGTCGTGGCGATCGGACAGAATCTGAGAGAAGCGACCAAGCTATTAGTAGAATCAGCCGACAAAGATAAGCCCCATATCCTCCCGCTGGTACGGCCGCTCGATCAGTAAAACAATAAAAGAGTTCTATCTGGATCCTCCTGGCCTCTTGAGCGAACGAAGACAAGCAATGACCTTATTGTTTTGATCAGGTTTTCCGATGGTTAACCTTATCGCATTCTGTTCTTCGTAATATCTGGGGAATATTCTGTTATTTTCCAGATGGCTCTTCAGGGCGGATAAATCGTGTTCAGTCCTGATAAATAAAAAATTAGCTTCAGACGGATAGGCCGTAAAACCCGGGACGTCGTTCACTATGCCATAAATTCTTTCTCGCTCGCTTGTTATTTTTTGAACCGCCGCCTTGGCAAATGCGAGATTGTCGAGCGCGACCAGGCCTCCTATCTCCGCTGCCGCATTGACGTTAAAAGGAAGTTTTATTTTGAATATCTCGTCGATGAAATAGGGATCCATGACAGCGTACCCTAGACGCAAACCGGCCAACCCCGCCCACTTACTGAAGGTCCTCAGAATAATAAGGTTTTTATGCTTATGGAGCAGGGCAATGCTTGTCTTATCGCAAAATTCAAAATAAGCCTCGTCGATAATAACCAGTTTGCCGATACTGAGCACTGCTTCGATCTCCTCCCTTGCGGCCGTTTTGCCCGTAGGATTATTCGGCGAACAGATCAATATTGCCTTGGTTCGTCCACTGATATGGTCTTTGAGACTGCGAACATTCAATGAAAAGTCATCATTTCTCGGAGCGGCAATAATTCTCCCTTTATTGAGACCAATAAGCATGGCACCCATGCCATAGGTAGGCGGACAATAGACGACTTCATCTCCCTCGCCAAGGATCAGCCTCAAAATCAGGTCCAAAAGTTCGTCCGAGCCGGACCCCACCATTACGTACTCCCTATCGACCCCGACATATTTTCCGATGGCCGATCTTAATCTTTTATATTCCGGATCCGGATAAAGATTGAAGTTGTTCCCATTCCGAGAAAGAGCCTCACCTAAACCGGGAACAGGGCCGTATATATTTTCCCCTTGATCTAATTTTAAAATTTCGTCCTTTTGGCAGGCATATTTCTCTTCAAGGTCCGGAAGATAGGGCGCGGGGGCATACGATGCCATCTTCGCTATGTCGGTCCTGATGAATTTCGCCAGATCACTATCATCCATGAGCTTAGAGGTCGGTTATTCCGCGGTCATTAATCCTTTACGATCTCCACCTCGATGCTCCGCGGTTGAACCTGAACAACGGAAAAGTTGAGTGGTGCATTCACATCTTTTCCTGTAAGCGTGATCGTGTGCCAACCAGCGGTCGTGGTTGAGCTGAAATTAACGGAAACATCCATCGCCTGCGGATTCAGCGCATTGAAATCCGAGTTCTGTCCTTCAAGCGTGAGCACGGCATCGCGCGGAATCGCGTCTTCGACGAAATATCCGGCTGGAACGTTCTGAAATTCGAGCGGCGCGGTGAAATTTTTCTGCACCATCGCGAAGTCAGGGGCAAAGAGAAGCCATGTTCCGCCCGCCAGAACCACCGATACCGCAAAGAGTCCCGCATTCTGCCAGAACCAGTAGGAAAACGCCGCGCCCGTCGATGAAGGGAGCGAAAAAGAACTGCAAAAATCGTCCAGTTTCCGGCGGAGATCCTCTTCGTCCACGCAATGGTTCCAAATTCCCCCGCGCGCGATATCAATGCTCCCCGTTTCTCCCGAAACAACGACCACGAACGCATCAGACTGTTCGGACAACCCTAATGCCGCCCGATGACGAAGACCATGGAACTGGCCGAGATTATCCATATTTTCGGTAAGCGGCAGATGCACGCCGAATTTTTTTATCCGGTTATTCTCGATGATCATCGCGCCATCATGACCCGGCGTCGCTTCGCTGAAGATACTGAGCAACAGTTCCTGGGATATTTCGCCGCGGAGCGCGATGCCGCCTTCGAGAAACCGACTGATCGATTCCTTGCCGGGAAACACGATGAGCGCACCGATCTTTTCTTTTGAAAGCGCCGCAGCTGCTCTGCTTATGGTAAGGATCGTCGTTTCCCGCGGAGGAACGGTATGCCTAAAACTGAAAAATCCCACCGAGGAAAGCAATCGCCGCAATTCCTTCTGAAAAATGATGGCTATAAATATAATGAAAAAGCCGAAAAATGTCCGAAGCACCAGATGGGTCAGCGGAAGATTGAAAATGTTCGACGCACCATAAAGCAATGCAATCGCAAGAATACCGCTCAACATCGGCCACGCATGGGTTTCGAGCAGAAGCCGCAGACCAATATAGATCAAGATGGCGATAACGAGGACGTCGATGCCATTGCGCAGAGACGGCCAGGCAAAATTAAAATTACCGACAAGCGAAATCGCGGCAAGAAAAATCTGTGATGACATATTCCTATTATACGACAATTCGGCCGCGATTGGTGCTATGCATCGAAAATTGCGGCCCTCACGCATTTGCATGCATGACAGGGATTGATGGATAGCAGCGATTTAGATGGGGCGCGCAGAAGGAATCGGATTCCGCCCCTGCAGGGACAGGCTCTTCAAACTTATTCATTACGAATGGCAGCGAGTTGAGAGTAAACATGTGGGCACGCGCACTTGTGCGCGCAGAAGGAATCGGACCTTCGACCTTTTCATTATCAGTGAAATGCTCTACCACTGAGCTACGCGCGCATTCATACGTTAACCTGAATGGCGTGCCCACATGTTTATTTTCAACGAGCGGACCATTCGGGTCAAATGCTTTTACATTTGACCGCAGTGAAATGCCCTGCCACTGCCCGTCCTTCGAAGCCTCGGCGGAGAACGGAAGCTGCGCCCGCAATACAAAAACTATAATAATGTCTAATTGCAAAATTCGCAACTGACAGCTCATAAAACATAAACGCCCTGCTTCACTGAAGCTTCGCGGGCACCCCTTTGCGCGATTACGCATTGTTTATGCCTGCACCGCGCAGTCCTTGATATTCCCGAAGGCGAAGTGGTGCGCGATGGAGGGATCGGACCTCCGGCCTTCACAATGTCAATGTGACGCTCTACCACTGAGCTAATCGCGCAAAAACAATAACGATAAAAGTATAGCGAATCCGATGAATTTCGCAACTTTTTCAGCTCTTTTTGTCATTCCGAAGAACGCCGGAATCCAGATTCTTTTTTATTTTGCAAACCTGGATCCCCGCTTTCGCGGGAACGACAGTTAATTTTCCAGCATCCGCTTGAAAATCTCCGTGAGCATATCCGGTCGGGCACGGCCCTTCAATTTCGACATTGCTTTGCCGATCAGAAACTGCAGGCTTGCGGTCTTTCCTTTCTTATAGTCATGGACCGCCGCTTCGTTCTCCGCGATAACCGCCGTAACGACCGCTTCGATCTCGCCCATATCGGACGAGATGCCGATATGTTCGCTCGCCACGATCTCCGTCGGATCGGCGCCCGTCTCGAACATCCGCGCAAGAATATCCTTCGCCTGTCGGCTGGTGACCTTTTCCGTACCGATAAGCGCCGCGAGATGAGCAAGATGCTCGGGGACGATCTTCATATCCGCAAAATCCGTACCGGTCTGCTTCATGAGCCCCCAGAGATCGGTCGTCAAATAGTTATAAAGCAATTGACTGCTTACGTCAGGAGCCTGTTCTTTCAGCTCCGATACCGCCTCCTCGAAATAATTCGCGAACGCAGGTTCGGAAACGAGAATCTCGGTTTGCTTCTCGTCGAATCCATATTCTTTCATGAATCGTGTGCGCTTCGCATCGGGCAATTCCGGCAATGAGGCACGAAGTGCTTCTACGTCAAAAACGCTCGTCTCAAATGGCGGCAGATCAGGTTCCGGAAAGTAGCGGTAATCCTGCGCTTCTTCTTTTGAGCGCTGCGAAACTGTTTTTTGTCTTATCTCGTCCCAACCGCGCGTTTCCTGGCGGATCTTCTCCCCTTTTTCGAGCATTTCGGTCTGACGCTTGATCTCATGATTGATCGCCAAAAATACCGAATTGAATGAATTCAGGTTTTTTACCTCGGCGCGCGTGCCAAGCTCATCCGTCGCCGAAACCGAAATGTTCGCATCGGCACGCATCTGGCCATGTTCAAGATCGGCATCCGAAACGCCAAGATAGCGCAAGATCAATTGCAGCTCCCTCATGAACGCAACCGCATCCTCGGCGGTATGCATATCCGGTTCCGTCACGAGCTCCATGAGCGGCACGCTCGCGCGATTGAAATCAACCAGCGTTCCGCCGGAACTGTCGTCATGGATCAGTTTGCCGGCATCCTCTTCGAGATGGATATGATTGATCTTTACATTCCTGAGCGTTCCGCCAAGCATGAGCGGCTCGCCGGATTGGGATATCTGATACGCTTTCGGCAGATCGGGATAAAAATAGTTTTTTCGATCGAACTTCGTTCTTTTGTTTGGCGTCCCCTGAAGCGCGAGACCCACCTTTATGACATGCTCCACGGCAAGCTTATTGATGGTCGGCAACGTTCCCGGATGGCCCAGACATACCGGACAAACATTCACGTTCGGATGCAATTCGGTCGGATCGTTCAATGAATCACAGAACATCTTCGTCCGCGTCTTGAGCTCCGCATGCACTTCAAGTCCGATCGTCGGTTTATAATCGCTCATATTCATTGATATTAACCGAATTTTGCCGCAGATTCAACGGCTTGAGCGATGAACCCCAACCATCGATAGCGCGACGAATGTGCTACTATGAATCCAATGAGCAAGATCCCGAAAAGCCCTAAGGTTGTCGCCGACCCGATCTACGGCATTATCGACATCCGCCCGGTGCTGCCCATGGTGGAAACGGAAGAATTCCAGGCGCTCGGCGACAAGCGCCAGCTCGGCATGGCCTATCTCACCTTCCCATCCGCAACCCACAGCCGCAAGGCGCATTCTTTAGGCTCCTATCACGCAACGCGGGAACTCGCTGATCGATGGCTGAAGCGCGGTTTTGTGAACGCAAGACAAGCTGACGCCATGGCTGGCTATGCGCTCTATCACGATATCGGCCATCCGGCATTTTCACATGTTACGGAAGATCTTTGCGTGCAACCCAAGGGAACCGTCGGGATGAGCATGAACAGTGCGCTCAGTTTCAAATTCATCCAAGAGCTGAAACCCAAGATCCTCGCCTGCAGCATCGACTTCGACCTGCTTGAAAAGATGGCTCGGCATGCCGACCCTCTGGCAGCGGCGGTCAGCGATAAGAATCTCGGCATGGAAAAACTCGACTATCTTGAGCGTGATGGGTTTTTCACTATCTTAAGCCGCCCGGTCGGCGTCGATTACCTGCGCCAGCATATTTATTTCATCGATGGTAAATTAGCCATCGACGAAAAAGCGATCGACAATGCCATCGAGGTCCAGAATTATTATCTGAAGATATACAAGAACGTTTACCTACGGAAAACTTCGGCTATTGCCCAGCGCATGATGCAGAAAATGGCATATCGGCTCATTCTGGCAGGCGAGCTTGCGCGCGAGGAATTGCCGCGGCTTACCGATTCCGAACTGATCGGCAGATACAGCATATCCCGCGATCCTTTCGTGCGCGCGAATTATACGCTCCTCCGAAAACGCGAGCTCTTCCGCGAAGCGGTCATTCTGCGGCCGGAGAAATTCGCTCATACGGCAACGACCTTCGGAAAACCGATCGCGACGTTCGGCGTAGGCAATATTGCCATGAAAAAACTCTCGCAAAGTCCGTTGCTGCAACCGAAGAACCAGAATGAAATTGCGAGGCTCGAAGACGAGATCGCAGCGATCGCAGGACTTCCCGAATCAAGCGTTCTTCTTACGCCGATCTACGGACAGGAACGATTTTCCGGGCAGGACATCCTCATCTATCAGGGCAAGAATAAAAAATTGGCGTCGCTCAAAAAACGCTACCCGGCCCATTTTAAGAACATCGAAGAGATCGCGGAATCCTATGTCACCTTCCGCGTCTGCACGACGGAAAAATATCGCAAGACATTAAGTTCGCCGAAGATCGCAAAAAAAGTTTTTGCATATCTGATGGCATTATAAGTCCGCTCTCATCTCACGTTCCCGTACCCCCGGAGTTCGGACCCTGATTGATTTATAATCCCAGCGTTTTCCGGGCGACGGACCATACTTTTTCGTGGATGTCCTCGATCGAAAGCAGCTTCCCTCCCGGAGCGCATTCGACGACCGTGAAATCATCAGGGAAAAGCTTCGCCATCTCGAGATAGACCATCTCCGCATGTTTAAGGTGCTCCAGATTTCCTTCGTGAAGATCGCGTTTCTTTCCGCCGATATATTCCCGCGCCGATTTTTTATCCACGAGTTCCTGTGCGATCTCGGCCGGCATATGGAGGATGATATTGAGGTCCGGCCGCGGAATGCCGCAGATACCGTATTCGAGATCGTAAAGCCACTTGAAAAAATCCTTCCGTTTTTTCTCGTTTTTTATCTTGCCCCCTTGATGACCCATGCTTGAGCCGACATAACGATTTGCAATGACCGACATACCTTCCGCCAGCCACTTCTTCGATCTCTTTTCGCTCGCATCAAAACGGTCCAACGCATAAAAAAGCGACGCGCGACGCGGACCGATTTCATCATCCTCGAGCGGACCATAGTTGCCGTTCAGATATTCCCTCGCAAAATACGATGACGGTTCATCATATTGCGGAAAATCCAGCGTCTTAAACGCAAACCCTTCGGGCAGACGAAGCAGAAGCCGATTGAACTGCTCCGTCTTTCCTGAACCGTCCGTGCCCTCGATCACGATGAATTTTCCATGCGGCATAATGAAGTCATTATAACGATTTCTGTTCGTCATTTCGAGTGCCGCGAGATATTTTATCGATCCATGATTCAAGATTCTTGAATCATGGATCGATCTTTACGAGATTTCTCGCGGACTCGGGATGACAAAATTAAAAGCCGCCTTATGGCGGTTTTTTTAATCTGGATCCCCGCCTTCGCGGGGATGACAGAATAAAATCCTATATCAATCAATAGGATTTTATTCTGTCACTTCGATTCCCATATTGCGTGCAGTTCCTCGAATGATGCGTTCTGCGGCATCAAGGTCATTCGCATTCAGATCCGGCATCTTCTTTTCGGCGATGCTCCGGATATCGGCGCGCGTCACCTTGCCGACTTTCGTCTTCAATGCATTACTTGATCCCTTCTCGATACCGGCAGCCTTTTTGAGCAATGCCGACGCCGGAGGAGTTTTCAAAACGAAGGTAAAGCTTCGATCCTCAAAAACGGTGATCTCAGCCGGAACAACATCGCCATGCATTTCCTTCGTCCGATCATTGAACTGCTTGCAGAAATCCTGGATGTTGATGCCTTGCGGACCAAGCGCGGTGCCAACCGGAGGCGCAGGCGTCGCGGCGCCCGCAGGAAGCTGAAGCTTGATGACGGTTTTTATCTTCTTTGCCATAGTGAGGAGAT
>CAJAQL010000008.1 GCA_903944135.1 uncultured Parcubacteria group bacterium | reverse complement strand
TCGAGCTGTATCGCGGCGATACGCTTTATGTTGTGAATAATCTTTCAGGAAATTTGCCGACCATCGAGAATTTCATCGGCGAACAGATATTCATCCGAGAATTCAAGGCGCAGTTGCATCGGTATCTCAATTTGCACAGGATCATCTGGCAGGAGATCGCTGCCGTGAAAGAACAGGGAAGCATCGCAGGAAGCGAGGTCGGGGCGTTCAAGGAGAAGGTGGAAAGCTATGCAAAAACCATCAATCTTATTGAAGGGCGCATCAATCAGATGGGAACCTATCTTGCGACACGCGAAGCGATCGCGAAAGGCGACCGCAACATGAAGGAATTTTTGGATGTGCTTGATTTCAAGCATGAAACGCTTGCCGATACGCTGGCCTATATCAAAGAAATATGGGTCATGACGAAAAATTATGTTTCTTCGGCGCTCGACCTTTTCGCCGGTATCCAGGCGAAGAGCACGGAAAGCTCGGTCAAGAATCTCGCTATCATCACATCCATGGGGGTCGGTGCGACGTTGATCAGTCTTTTTACGCAAAAACCGCCGCAGTTCACATTCGTCGGCGCGCTATATTTCCTTATTCTTGCTGCCGTTGGCTATGGTACGGATCGCATCATGAAGATCATTTATTCCCGCAAGAAGTATGGCATTCATGATGCTGGTTTGGCCAAGGATATCGGATAATATTTTTTCGATTACGATCAATCGGGTTATCATTGGCGCTGATTATTCCGTTCCGGACTTATCGAACCGGAATGTTTCTGCCGATGTTCCGGCATTATCTCCGGAAAAATGTTGACAGAATATTTTTTTGGGTTTATTAAAAATATGTGGGAGGAGAAAGATGGACAAGTGCGTCTGCTACACGCCGAGCCTGGAGGAATGGTCTTCGGTAGCTCGGTCAAAGGCTTTTCTTTGCGAGATATGGAAGGGGATTCCCGACTTGGATTTTATCACCTCGCGATCTGCAACCGGGCATGAAGCCCTGAAGGTCGAGGGGGATGAGCTCTATGTTTGGATCCATCCTTCGGTCGTCAAACGCCTTAAACAAGCGGAGCCTATGCCCTTTCTGAAGGCGTTCGGACGGAGGCTTCCCGGAGAAAAAATAAACTTTATTCTCGTGGAGGAAGCTGAGGACGGGAATTCGCTTGAGGAGATGATCTCTTGGGCAAAAGACTTCAACGGTCAGCAGCTGACCAGAGCGCAGCGCCGCCGGGCACGATCGGCAACGTAAGCCATCATCAACCACAAGGTCGTAAAGCAAGAGAGCACTGACCCGCTCTCATTTTTTTACTCCATCTTAAGCGGAGTCCCTGTGCTTCGGCCCAGGAATGAGGAGAAGCCAGGGGATTATTTTTATGGAATTTTGACAAAATATCAGCGAGGCATTACCTTTGAGGCAGGTGATCCGCGAGATTCTTGCGGGAAGGAGGAAGCATGCAGAATGCAGTATGGTCTGCCATCCGAAAGTGCTTCGGCATGGTGTTGCTGGCGGTCAAGGTCATTATCTGGTTCGTCTTTTGGGTATTACTGCTCGTTGTTTTCTCTGAAGCAGTGATGCTCGTGATCACGGGTGCCAACAGACATGTTCCGGGGGCCATCGGATGGTGCATCCTCTCCTGGTTCTTCTGGAGATTTCTGCGGTATTTCGAGAAGTTCTTCGATCGGACCATGCATCGAATCGTCCCGGAATGGGAGGGGGACGAGAGCGACGGCATCACGGAACGGCCTGATGCCGCAGAACAAAACGAGCGCGCCGTTTCATGATCGAACGACGCGTAAAACGCCAGCTCTCAAAGGGCTGGCGTTTTCATACATCAGAGTTTGATCTGATATCTCAGCCGCTGATGATTACCTTTGCGATGCTGAAAACATTACTAAGTGAATAGTGGGCGGAAAAGCTGATATCTTTGCCATTGGTAACATAGGGATCGCGCATGAGATAATCACTCCCGCTTTTTTGGGTGAGCACCACGAAGTGCGTTCCGCCGTAGGCATTGAGCCCAACGATCACCGGAGTGCCGGCCGCAAGCGAAGCATTGATGGTCGTTGCCTTACGTGTTGCGGTGACGCCAGCAACGCTGATGGTCTGCATGAGATAAGCCGGATAGTAAGAAGCAAAATTGTTCGGATTAGAATTAATGGTGACCGGTGTGACGCTGCGGTAGCCGTAGTGCGTCATGACCATGGCCATGGATGAGATGAGACAGCCGTCGCTCGCGAGTTTGTACTGCGTGCCGTTCAGCGAATCATTACCCCAGGCCGTGTCGCGCTGGTTGTAATAACAGCCCCACGCATCGCAGACGGTTTGATTGCCAAGAAGCTTCGAACCGCCGGCATTTTGCGCGAACGCCGAAAAGCTGACCAGTTCCGCCTTTGCGGCGGCGAGAAGTTTTTCATAGGTCGATTCTTTTGCATTAGTTTCGGCGAGCAGCTCGCTTTTTGATTTTTCCGCCGCAGTAAGCGACTGCTGCTGTGATGCAAGCGACTGCTGCTGTGATGTAAGATCGCTCTGTTTCTGTTTCGACGCAGCTCGCGAACTTGCGAGGTTATTTTCCTGCGCCTGAAGCGTTCCGAGCTCGCTCTGGACGGCTTCCTGCATCTTTAATGTCGCGTTGAGGTTGTCCCATATCTCTACGAGCGTGTTCGATGAGAGCAATTGCATAATGAGCGGCTGGTTCTGGTTTTTTTGAAGGAGCCGAAGATATTCTCCGAGCGCCGCCTGGTCCGTTGAAATCGTTTCTTGGGTAACGCTTATTTCTCCTCCCAGCTGCTGGATCTGCAATTGTGTGGCGTTGATCTGGTGCTGGGTGACGGCGACCTGCGCCTGGATCTCATTGCGCTGAAGATCAAGAGCGCTGATGGCCGCGTTGAGTGTTTTTTTGTCTGCACCGACCTTCTGGAGGTCTGCTTCATAAGTCGCGATCTGCTGGTTAAGGGTCGCGATCTGCTGGTTGTTCGCGTCGATCTGCGCCTGGAGGGAATCAGTTGATGTTGCCGTAGCCGCCGTTGCTCGGGATACGGTGAAATCTGGCGGTATCGCGAGGGCGACAGAGGCAAAGATAAGAAGCGCCGCGAGCGGCGAGAAGTAATTTTTCATGGCGTTATGGTTCGAACGATTTTTCGATATTATCCGCAAACGATTACGCATGGATGATTATACTCTACTCCAAAGAGCGTCTTTCAGGCCAGAGGGGAACTTTTCTGCATGTTTTAGCCCTGCATGGCAAGGGGCGAGCGGCACTGGCAGAGATCCGTGGATTTGATATTATTGATGAGAACAAAGCAAAAGAGAAGATCCATGAATGTCTACGACGAATTAATGCAGAGGGGTTTTGTGAAGCAGGAGACGGGCCTCGTTCCGGATGCCGAACATCCGAAGGATCCTCCAAAGAGCACGCTTCGCGATAAGCTTTCAGGCGAGAAAATGACGTTTTATCTCGGATTCGATCCGACTGCGGATTCGCTCCATGTCGGGAGTTTGACGCCGATCATGGCCATGGCACATCTGCAGAGAGCGGGACACACGCCGATCGCGCTCATTGGCGGCGGGACTGCGATGATCGGCGATCCGTCCGGCAGAACTGAGATGCGGAAAATGCTTTCGCAGGAAACGATCGCCAAGAACGGCGAACATATTTTCACTCAATTGAAACGTTATCTGAAATTCGGCGAAGGATCCGGAATGTTTCTGAACAATGCCGATTGGCTGCTTTCGCTGGGCTATATCGATTTTCTTCGCGATATCGGCAAATATTTCCGGGTGAATGAAATGATCAAGGCGGAGGCATATCGTATGCGCCTTGAGCGCGAAGAAGGGTTAAGCTTTCTCGAGTTCAACTACCAATTGCTTCAGGCTTACGATTTCCTGACGCTCTACGATCGCTATAACTGCATGCTCCAGATGGGCGGCGACGATCAGTGGGGCAATATGCTGGCGGGAAGCGATCTTATTCGCCGGATGCGGCAGGACCAGGTATATCTTTTGACGTTTCCGCTTCTTACGACCGCAACGGGACAGAAGATGGGCAAGAGCGAGTCGGGTGCCGTTTGGCTTGATCCCGCAAAAACGTCACCGTATGAGTTCTATCAATATTGGATCAACACCGACGATCGCGACGTCGAGCGGTTTTTGAAAATCTTCACCTTTTTGCCGCTCGACGAGATCAAGTCGCTTTGCGCCGAAGGGGGAGCGTCACTCCGCAACGCGAAAGAGGTGCTCGCATTCGAGGCGACGCGCATCACGCATGGTGATGAGGAGGCTGGGCGCGCGCGCACAACATCTCGCAGTCTTTTTGGCGGCGCAGGGGATTCGTCCCATGTTCCCACAACTGAGCTTTCGGCCGAGGAGGCGCGAACCATGAAGATCGTCGATCTCCTTGTCCGCGTCAAGCTTGCTTCATCAAAAGGCGATGCAACGAAGCTCGTGAAGGCTGGAGGCGTTTCTGTCGATGACCAACTCATTTCGGATCCTGCGGTGATGGTTTCTGCGCTTTCCGGGGGCGATGCGTTCCTTCTCCGCAAAGGGAAGAAAACCTATCATCGTGTGGCGATAAGGACTTCGAAATAGATTGACCTCAGGATTATTTGTATGTCATCATAATCAGGTAACTTCCGGAGGCTTGTATGAGTATTTCCGCGAGATATACCAGTTCTTCGTTGTTGATCTTTTTGGGCGTAGTGGTCATTCTTGTCTCTGGCGTTGTTCTTCGATGTCACGTCGGTTTCGTGGTCGGGGCTTTGATCTTCGTGGTCGGGGTTTGTATCAATCCGCCGCGAGCGACCGGCCAGGACAAGATCGTCAAACATCGTGCGCGGTAAGCGCACGCAACAAGACCCCGCATGCAGTTTGCGGGGTCTCCATTTTTAAGAAGTATTCTTCGTCGCCTCGAGTATTTATGAAATGCGAATTTTATGATACCTTTTCATACAGGAGGAATGCAGCTATGTCATATCTGGAGAAACCGCTTCCGCCGGACATGAAAGCGACATGCCGTTGCAAGCTTGAGAGAGTCTTCTCGGATGGCAGTAACCTTGAACATTTAGTGGCGGTGTCTTCCACGGAAAAATATCGCCTTCAGCGCGCTTTCTATGATGTGCGACTTGGCCTTTGGTGGTCGCGCCATCCTATCTCTCCGTCCGTAGCAGCGATGACGTGGGAGGGAAAACCGCCGCAAAAGTTTCCCAAAAGAATCCGGAAGCTCTTCGGTCTTGATCCTGATGCGACCCATGATTAATGGGTCGCATTCTTTATGGCATTTATCTCTCGTAAAGCTTATGGATTGCTCGTGGTCGACGTCGCCGCTTTTGTCTTTTCCGCTGCTTTGACCGCTTGAATGATCGATTGTGCGTCCTGTCTCGCGGTCACGAGATCTTTTTGGGCGGTTTGGATATCCGTTCGAGCGGCTTTCAATGCCGCATTGTTTGCCTGCAGGACGGTGGCATCGCCATTGTCCGGTACGAGCGAGGCAACCTTACCTATCGCAGCTTGCGCCTGAGCATCTGCGTCGGCGGCTTTCGCCTTAAGATCGGCAAGCGCGGAGATCGAAGACGTCATCGTAACGCCGGTAGCTTGCGCCTGGGTGATCCTGGTCTGCAATGAAACAGAGAGCGTCGTTATGGCGTTCGCAATGGCCGTCGCCCGATCTCCCGCCGCCGCAATCGTTCCTTGCGGAATGATCAATGCATAAATGCGGTAGGCTTTCGTGATCGATTGCATGTCGGTTTTGAGGCTGCTGGTGCTATTGCTGTTCTCATCCGCAGTGATCTGCGCCTGAAGGTTCTTCATGGTTGTGATCTGCGTCTGGATCTGAGAGGAAAGGGAGCTCTTTTCGCTGCTCGACAATTTTTGTATCGCATTCACGCGCGTTTCGAGCGATGTGAGGGCGTTGACCCGGTTTGCTATTTCAGTGATGGCACGGTTCACCGTTTGCGTGACCCGCGCTACGGTGTTCGCCGCATTTTTTTGCGCGCGCATCCGCAGATTCGTTGCCGAAGTCGATGTCGTTCCTTGGGCGAAAACCGGCATCGCGCCCGCTGAGAACAGGGCGATCCCGACAATGGCGGAAACGACCACCGCATTTATTTTTTTATAGTTCATGTTGGTGATGATGAGTGATTACTTTACTGTCCCGACTGGCTGCTGCTTGCCATGCTCGCGTCAACATTCGCGGTATCCGATGAAAGTCCGTTCAGCTGTGCGCTGATATTGTTCATATCCTGATCAAGATCGTTGTCCGAGGTTCCGGTCGACACGATGGTGTTTTCCGTTGAGCTTTCATTAGCTGTCGCTTCCGTTCCGTTTACATTGGGTTGGCTCGCGTTCTGACTTTTTTTTATCATCCACCAGACGATGCCGATCACCACAACAGCAACGATGACCCCGATGATTATTTTTATTTTTTTAGACATAGTAAAGAGAGTATGCCGATGATTATTTTATTTTCCAAGAAAACTGGTCTTTTATTGTTTTTTATTGTTCTTTTTCGTCCCTTTGGTCCTGCGCGCTTATAAAGTGAATTATATCATGAATGACATTTTTGATTTTATAGCAAAAATTGCATTTTCCCGTTGCATGACATAACGAGCCGGACGGGGATCGTCTTGACCTTCATATCGGAAAAGCGTAGAAAGAAATCAGACACCATGCGGAGGTGGGTAGAATGGATGCCGATGTCATCAGATATTTTCCCTGTGATGGAAATTGCGGCGGGTTCATTGAGGTTCCGGCACAATTCGCTCATTTATTCTTCGATCATAATGGGAGAGTTCGCAATGGCCATGAACTCATGTACTGTGAAGATTGCCGTGCCTGGTTCTCTCTTGAAGTTGAAGATCAGCCTGTGCTCATCAACTTCCTTCCCGCCCCTCGATAACCGTCGAGGGGTTTTGCTGGCGTGATCAAGCTTGAGCCTATTATTTATAAAGATAATGATCTCAAGTTTGAGCCCGACCGAAATGATATGATTCATGTTTCTCATATCATTTCGGTCGGGCAGATTTTATGGCGTGATAGTCAGACGTGGAAGAGCGGCGTAACTCTTTCTTGCAGTTGATGAGGAAGACATGCAAGCCCCAATTCCATTTCCTCCTCGAATGCCGCCTGCTTCCGGCGATTCCACTCGTCCTTCTGACCGTTGGGTAGACGATGCGCTTCTGCCAGTAGCTCATTGGCGCACAACTCGGGATCACAGCTCCTTTGTAAAGAACAATTTTCACAGGTCATAAAATTTCTCCTTTCTTTATAATACGTCACATTATTATTTTTCAACAAGTGGCAATCTCGGGGTGTTCCGATCCTTTGGGATTGTCGATGTCCAACCAGGAGGGGATCGTCTCGAGATGCTATAATTATGTAAAGGTCGCATTTGCATTGCGTGTGCAGCTATAAATTAACGACTAAGTTTTTATAACCATATGAATATTACTATTGTTCTCGCTCAGGTCTTGGGCATCTTTTTTGCGATCGTTGGGATATCGATGGTGGTTAACAAGAAAACGATCGTTGCGGCTGTGGAGGAAATAACCCGCAACCCTGGCGTTTTATGGTTTTGGGGTCTCATCGCGCTCATCATCGGTGCCGTGTTCATTGTGCTCAATAACACATGGACCTCCGGTTGGGTGCCGTTGCTCATCACGGTCATAGGTTGGTTGGCTCTCATAAAAGGAGTCTTTATCCTTTTGTTTTCGCGCACCGCCGCCGCATTCTATAAGAAGTGTGTTCAGGAAAATATGCTGACGTATGCCGGGTGTGTCGTTTTCATCCTCGGTTTGATCCTGCTCTATCAGGGATTCATGTACTATTGATCACGGTATTATAAAGAGAGACCCCGGAACACAGCATGGAGGCTGGCCGGGGTCGTGAGTATCCGTTTTGGTTTTAAATGATCAGCGATTTCAAGAACAGGCCGTTCGCTTCGTACCACTGCCTGCTCTTTTTTCGCCCTTTGCCTCCCGCTTCGTCGGCGATAACATCATCGGCGGTCAGGATCTCGTATTTTCGGGAAATCGCTGATTCCGCAGTGTCTCTCACGCAACAGCTTGCGTTCATGCCCATCAATGCAAGCTTCTTTGCGCCGAATCTCCGCAAGGCCTTCCGCAGTCCGGTTCCAATAAATCCGTCGCTGCCTTTTTTGATTATCGTGAGGGTTCGTGGAACCTGAGCAATTTCGCGCGCGAGACTTTCGATTGTCGCCCCGAATCCTTGATACTCAATGACGACGAGCGGGATATCCTTTCGCGCGCAGGTCCGGATCACTCTTATTTGTTGAGCAACAAGCTCATCCCGGGTATCCTGTTCAAGAAGATTGAAAAAGCGATCCTGCATGTCAATGAGCAGAACCACTAAAGAAGATGGCGCTTTGGTCGGCCTGATTTTCCCGCTGAGGAAATTCCAGAGTTTCACCAGCATATTCTGCTCCTTTCAGGTTCGGGATAAAAGTTCCGTCACCCAATCTTACTGTGGATAATTATGATATTTTACTAAAATTTTGTCAATTCATTGATTTTGTACGTTCTGAAAAAGATTGAATGTCGGCACCATCTTCATCTTTTCTCCAGAAGTTCATGGTTTGATGAAGAAAATTATTTTGTTTGAATAAATATTTTTGGCTTGTTTGCGGGAGCTTATTTCAAATAAAAGAGCATAAAAAGATATTCCGCAAAGCATAGTGCGGCAGCAAGCAGGGATAAGAAAAAGGCGGTTTTCTGGTGTTTTTTCATCGAGACCAAGGAGAAGATCCCCAATGATGTCGGTATGAGCCACATGAAAAGACCGGCGCTTGATGCGAGTATGCATGCCGATACCGGACCGCTGTCGCAGAATATAAGAGGGATGAGAGCAGCAAAACAAAATAAGCCGGAACCTAAAAATGAGAGTATGCAAAAAACTATCGTTGTTATGCGTACCATCAATGAAGTTCTTGATCGACCTATTGGTGACGTTGACTTTGATGCGAGAGCATCCTTTTTTTCATCGGACTTGATGTCGTATCGATTATCGTCCGGTTGACCGTTATAGTTCATGTTTTTTTGTTTTTAATCATCGCGCGTCCAGGACGAGACGGCACTAATTGATTTCCTCTGTTGCAAGCTCAGGTTCCGTGTTTTGCATGACGACGTTGAATCTCAGGCGGCTGATGACTTCTCCCGTGGAAGTGGGCACGTTCACGCGCCACGAT
>CAJAQL010000007.1 GCA_903944135.1 uncultured Parcubacteria group bacterium | reverse complement strand
TCTTTTTGCCGGATTTCCTGGATTCCGTGTCGGGGCACGGGATGACAGACTTTGCCGGATTCTGTCGTCCCCGCATCTTCTTCTGTCGTCCCCGCGCAGGCGGGGATCCAGAATGTTGTCATCCCGGTGAAAGCCGGGATTCAGTAGAATAGCCCCCGTAACTTTTCCTCATGCTCTTTCGTTGTATCTGGTGCACGGCCGAAAGGGGTCACAAAGCATTGCGAAACTTTTCGGTTGGATATAGAGTAATACATAAGGTAAATATGGTTCGGAGTGAGGACTGAACCAAAACGTTTTACTTTGTTACTCCCGCGCAAGCGGGGATTCAGGGTAAAATTTTATCAGCCCTCGCTTCAACCGAAGCGAGTTTTTTCTTTCTGTGAAAACATAGTGTCATCCCCGCGCATGCGGGGATCCAGGAGGAAGCAGAAAGAAATTTGAACATTGTTAACGAACCCTCTTCCGCCCTTCTCTTTATTCGTGAAACCTCACGTCGCGGGTAAAGCGGATCGGCGTAAGCGGTACTGAAAAAAGGTGGGATTCCTTTCCTGCCGTTCCCGCGCAAGCGGGGATCCAGGATAAAAAGGTCGACGACGCTTGTATCCAGTAACGGATACAAAGGTCGAACACTAAATAAAGATTAATAATTAAACAAAATGAGTAAAAAATTGGTTTCGGCAGCTCTCGCCGTGTCCACATTAGTGTGGGCCTTTGGCGCGGCTGTCCTCCCTGTTGCGAAAGCCGATACGACTTCCGTGCAGGCACAGATCTCGGCGTTTCTCGCCCAGATCGCCCAATTGCAGGCTCAGCTCGGTACGTCGTCAACAGCGACCACCGCGACCACATCTTCGTACAATTACACCAAGGACCTCACCCTCGGTTCGAAAGGCGCTGATGTGACCGCGTTGCAGCAGATGTTGATCAACGGCGGTGAGCTGACGGCTGTTACCGCTCCGACTGGTTACTTTGGTACCGCGACGCAAGCCGCGTTGGCGAAGTATCAGAAGGCGAATGGTATCACGCCTGCAGCTGGTTACTTTGGTCCTAAGACCAGAGCGTTCATAGCGTCCCAGAGTGTCGGCACGACCACGACAACCACAACGACGACTACGACCACAGGTACGACCACAACAGGTACGACGACGGGTGGTGCGCAGACGACGACGGGTGTTGTTGCTCCGGCTTCCGGTCTCGCAGTCAGTGTTGCGTCATCCAATCCTGCAACGGGATCTTTGATCTCGAGCCAGGGTACGGGTTATGGCGCGGCGCGCGTTCCGGTTCTCGCTGTGAATTTCACGGCTGGTACTTCGGCGGGCGTCACGGTTTCGGAAGTTAAATTCCACAAGCTTGGCGTCTTGTCCGACAGTTCGGTTTCTGGTGCGTACCTTACCCAGAACGGCAAGGTTCTTTACCAGTACAACTCGTTGAACCAGGGCGTTCTTGATTTCTCCGGCTTGAGCTTGAATGTTCCGGCTGGCCAGACGGTTACGCTTACCTTGGCAATTGATGTCTCGGGAGGCCTCTCCTCTGGAAACACAGTGTCATTTGCATTGAATTCTGCGTCTGATGTTACGGCATTTGATGCGTCGAACAATGCATTGACGCCTTCGGGTACCTTCCCTGTGAACGGTAATTTGTTCACGGTGACGACGGTTCAGAATCCGGCGCTTGCAAGCGTTGAGATCGAGTCTGCTTCGGTTGGCAATCAGGTGACTGCCGGCACGCAGAATAACCTCGTCGGCGCGTGGACCTTCACTCCGCAGAACAGCAAGGTTTACCTTAAGGGCATCAACTTCCACGTTATCGGTTCCGCCAACAAAGGCGATCTCCGCAACGTGAAATTGATGGTGAACGGAACCCAGGTCGGTGCGACCTTGGCGACCGTTGCTTCGGATGGAACGGCATACTTCGATGCTTCGGCTACGCCGGGCGTCTTGAATACCGGTTCCAATAACGTTCAGGTCTTTGCGGATGTCATGGGCTCTCCGAGCTACAACTTCCAGTTCGAGATCTTGAATGGTTATGATGTGTTGGCGGTTGACTCCCAGTACAATGTTCCGGTAACGACCTATTCCACGAATGGTATGAACAGTACCACTCCGGTAACCATCCAGCAGGGCCAGATAACGGTCACGCAGGATGCGAATACGCCGACTGGCAACATCGCGAAGGGACAGTCGTCCATCACGCTTGCGAAGTTCGATGTCTATGCAGCGGGTGAAGCAGTGAAGGTCCAGTACCTTCCCTTCCAGCTCGTCTTCAATGGCGTGAACTTCAACGGCAACGCCGCAACGGATACGTCATTGCTGAACTTGGTTCAGAACGTATCGATCGTTGATGATGCGGGCGGTCAGGTGGGTACAACCATCAACCAGCCTCCGTCAACCAACGGTGGTGCGTCGTTTGTCGCGGGCAATGGCATTACTCTTGGTACCGGAGGTGCATTCACCGGCCAGGGTACATTGACCTACAATGATTCGTTTGGTACGTCCGGCTCGCCGATCAACTATACGATCCCGGCGAACACGACTCGTGTCCTCTCGTTGAGAGCTGATATCGAGAGCGTAGCGAACTTCCAGACGGTCACGGCCAATCTTGTCCAGCCGGCTGGAAACAACTTGCAGGGTATGATCTCGAGCAAGTCAGCCCAGACGTCCGGTGCGAATGGCAGCGCATTGTCGCTTGCCCAGTCGAGCTTGGTTGTCACGGAGAACAATGCTCTTGGCAATCAGAGTGTCGCGGCGGGTGTTGCGAACCTTAAGATCGGTTCGTACTCGCTTGCGGCTTCCTCGGCTGAAGGTGTGAACGTGAATAACGTGAGCATCGTTTTGTCACCGCTTGGTACGATAAACACGGCTTCTCATGTCTTCCAGAACTTGAAGCTGATGGTGAACGGTACGCAGTTCGGTACAACGCAGGGAACGCTCAATCAACAGGGCGTCTACACGTTCTCCGGCACGCCGTTCAATGTTCCGGCAGGTTCCACGGTGAATGTTGATGTTTATGCGGACACGTTGTCCTCGGCGACATCTTCATACTCCGGTGAATTCACTCCGTCGACCGAATTGAGCGGCTTCACGGGTACGGGCATGGTCTCGAACAGCGCTATCTCCCTTACGGGCGGCGTCGTGACAGGTCAGTCCTTGTACTTTGCGGGTTCCGCGCAGATGTCGGTTGCGGCTGATTCCAGCCAGCCGGCGGCGACGACCTTGACGATGGGTTCCACGGGTAACACCTTGGCGGTCTATCGTTTGCAGGAAACGTCGAACATCGAGCCGGTCAAGGTCACTGACCTTACGGTTACCGATGTCGCTACGGCGAACAACAAGACTGCTCTTCCGGCGTTCAGTAACGTCCAGTTATGGAGCGGTTCGACGAACCTCGGAACGGGAGGATCGGCGGTTGCTGTCGGTACGTCGACCATCACAAATGGTACGGCGACCGGTCAGTTGACCCCGGTTGTAGCTGCCGTTGCGGCGACGGGTACTATCACAGTTGTTGGTACTCCGTCTGCTTCGACGACCTTTACGGGATATGTTGGTTCTGTTCCGTTTACTACGGTTATAGAAGCAACCAGTTCCGCTACGGGTACAACTGCACTGGCTATTGCCACTGCAATTAACTCGACGGGAGATACGTCAGCCTTAGTGACGGCCACGTCAACCAATGGTGTTGTGACGGTAACAGCAAAGACTGCCGGTTCGGCTGCGAATGCGTACACGCTTTTCGTGGTTCCGGCGCAGTCTGTTACCTTTACGTCGACTGGTTTGTCGGGTGGTGCTAATCAGACAGGAGGCCAGCCGATCTATCAGAACACGTACCAGCAGGCATACACGTATGCCTTCCATTTCTCGAATCCGATCATTGTTCCGCAGGGAAATACGTCGCTCATTACCTTGAAAGGTGATGTGGCTTCGTACTCCGGCAACGGTGCAACAGATAATTCGTCGCACATCTTCTCGATCGCGAGCTCAAGCGCGGTTACCGCGCTTGGTCAGACATCGAACTTGCCGACGACGGTTACGGGTTATGGTTCGGGCAACCCGATGACGGTCTTGCGCAGCACGTTGACGGTGAATACTTCACCTTCCTCGTTCACGCAGAACGGCAAACAGCCGCTTCAGCAGATCGGTTCCATCACGCTCACGGCGAACAACGCCGGTCCGGTGGAACTCGCGAACCTGAAGTTGACCTTCAGTGGTAGCAACATCCCGAATATGGGAACCTTCTTGAGCAATGTTGTTCTTAAGGGTTCGAATTCGGTTGATGTAACGACCTCGACCGCAGGCAGCGGTATGGGTGCCGCGACATCATCGGATGGAAGCAGCTACATAACATGGACCTTTGCGACTTCAACGACGAACACGAGTTCTTCGCTTGTTATCTCGCCGGGTGCTCCTGTTACGTTGCAGCTTTGGGCTCCGACGAACGTTATCACCAATGCTGGTGGTAATATCGCGGAATCCCTCGCTATCTCTATCCAGAACGCTTACGATGCGCAGTACTATGACGGTACGGATGCAACCGCTGTTTCGACAACGGGAGCTATCTCCTTGCCGACGAACGCTGTACCGCTCACCGTCTCCTCGTTCTCGTGGGGTCAGGGACAGTAATCGGTTAACCCAAATTTGCGCATTGCTTGTGACTTTGCGTGAATCGCAAAACCCCCTTCGAAAGAAGGGGGTTTTGCTTTGGCTATCATGCCCGCGGTGGATCGGGCGGGACTCGAACCCGCATTTAGGTCCTATGTTGACATTATCTCCGCCCGCATTGCGAGAGATTTTTCCGAACCACGAGGCGCAACGAGGAAGCAGTAGCTCGAGCTACGATTCCGAGGAGAAACGATGTGGTTCGGAAAAATAATCGCAACCCTCCGGGATCCGTCCGATTGTCGCAAGGCCGGTGTCGCTACAAACTCATCGTATCCAGTGGATACGTTTTCGTTTTTGCTCCTTGGCCTTGCGACAATCGGCCAGGGTCGCGGGATGGAGATAATGTCAAAATAGGACCTTGTTTGGTAAAAGCAAGATCCTGACCGTGTTGAATGACCGACCCATATGACGGGCATGATAATTATGCCTAACAAGAGATTAAATTTATCTAAAATTTTTATAACGCAAAACGACCATCGGTTGATGGTCGTTTTGCGCCAAACAAGGATTGTCCACGGTTAAGCGGACCTCGCTTTCCTGATTATCGTAGCACCGTCATTCCGCTCGTCAAATCTTATTTAATGATTTTTTAATCTCCGATCGCTTGTATCTTTCGGATCAGCAAAAAGAAACAGCCCCTCCTCAGAATAAGAAAAACAAAAAAGACCCATCTCTGGGTCTTTTTTGAATCCGGCTTAGCACTGGAACTTGGCTCGCCACCTAGTACTTCAACTTTAGCAAACATAAAGTCACTGTCAAGCTTAATTTAATCTAAATTTAATCCCTTTGCAGGGGCGGTGGAAGCGCGGGGGATCGAACCCCGTGGACACTAGGTGGCGAACCAGTGCCAGCACCAAGCCGCCCCCACCGCGTGATTATCATATAAAATGAGAGTTAAAATTTTCTAAAATTTGGGGTACGAAAAAGCCGCGCTTTAGCGCGGCTTTTTCGTACCAAACAGAGAATTTATCCGTTGCAATACGGATCCTGCTTTCGTTATGAGAATAATCTTATCAAAATTTATGTCAGATCCTATTTAATGATTTTTTAATCTAATTGCTTTGTCCTTAATTATCAAGATACGATCTCGATTCGTTTTTCATTATTCTTTCCCTGTCTTTTTCGCTGTCTCTCCTCCCTTCAAAAAAAAGAGTCAGTCCACCTCAGGGAACGGCCGTCCCGTGAGGTGGACTCTGCTTTAATCTTTATTTAATCATCAAAAGATGAAAATGAGTAGATGAAACCGAGCAAAATATTGACGATTTTGGAATTGCTGGAAGATGCTGCGTATGATGTTGGGGATATTATGGCGGCTATGGTTATGGCTGGCGCGGACAGGAGGCCAAGTAACATAAAAGGCCTTATCTATCAGTTGCGTCGTTCTCGTGGTAATTTTCTCATCGATCGTTTGGAAAGAAGGCGTTATTATGAATTACTTCATAAAATGAAGCGGGACGGCCTTATTTTTAGCGGGAAAGTTGATGGCAGAAAGGTTTTTAAACTAACGAAGCATGGGATAAAGAAATTGCATTTCATTCGTAAAAAACTTTCAGACAATTCGACCGTTTCTCCGTTGCCGCATTATTATAAAATCGATGGCAAGGATTTTATGATCATTTCATTTGATATTCCTGAAAAAGAGCGTCAAAAAAGAAAATGGATGCGCAGCGCTCTGAGGGAAATGGGATTTCATATGGTGCAACAAAGTTTTTGGGCGGGAAAAGTAAATATTCCCAAGGGTTTCATTGATGACCTGCGCCGTTCGGAACTTCTTGCTTATATTGAAATTTTCAGGGCTACCAGGATTGGTAGTTTGGCGGATGAGCCGGCCTAGCATTAAGCATTCTTTAGCTATGAACTTTAAAAACAAAAAATAAGAGAATTTACAGCGAGTCCACCTTGGGAACGGCCGTCCCGTGAGGTGGACTCGCTGTGCTGGCCGGGAATAAAAAGAAAAAGATTGTTTTTTGCGTGTTTTAGGTACGGGCATTTGACATAGGCCCTTTCCCTGCCGTATAATCTAAGCCAATGTTAGCCATCAAATTACAGCGGATCGGAAGGAAGCATCAGCCGAGCTATCGGCTCGTTGTCGCTGAAAAGCGGTCAAAGATGATCGCGCCGCCGGTTGAAGACCTGGGAGCGTACAATGCATTTACGAAGAAATCGACGATCGATAAAGAGAGGGTTTCCTATTGGGTCGGTGTTGGCGCTCAGCCGACGATCACGGTTCATAATTTTCTCGTGAAAGAAGGCATTATCAAGGGTGCGAAGATCGCGGTAAAAATGAAGAAGAAGGCAGCGGCGCCCGGAGCGGCCCCTGCCGCAGCGGCATAACTATCATGGCAATCGAAGTACGCAAAAAAGAAGGAGAGCCGGGAAATTCGCTTTTGTATAGCTTTACGCGTCGCGTGAAGCGGAGTGGTATTTTGCGCGAGACGCGCGCCCGCAGGTTCACGGATCGTCCGGTCAGCCGTCGGCGACGGAAGCTCTCGGCCATTCATCGCGCCGAAAAACGAACGGAACTGGAACGTCAGAAGAAATTGGGTTTGGCATAAAAAAAGAAGCGCGATGCGCTTCTTTTTTTTATTGCATTATTTCCATAAAAGAGGGGACTTATTTTATTGCTTTGTCATGGTCCGCGGAGGCGGACCACCCGTGCTTTTAAAAACGAGAGTGGAAGCACGGGTCATCCCTCTTCAGGGACAATGACGAAAATGTGCTATACTGACCGTATGACACTACTTCAAAAGATAACGGAGGATATGAAGGCCGCAATGAAAAGCGGCGACCACGCCCGTGTTGATGTTCTGCGATTCGTGATGGCCGGCATCAGATCGGCGGAAAAAGATAAATATGCGAAAACGCCCGATGTGCCGATGACCGATGAAGAGGCCGTCGCGGTACTGCAAAAGGAGGTGAAGCGGCGCAGGGAAGCAATCGAGCTTTTTAAGAAAGGCAATCGGGAGGATCTGGTGAACAAGGAAGAAGCGGATCTCGCCGTGATCGCGACGTATGTTCCGAAGGAACTTTCGCCGGAAGAGATCGAGAAGGTGGTTGACGACCTCAAGGCAAAAGGATTTTCCGATTTCAACGTATTGATGCGCGAATCCATGAAAGAATTGAAAGGCCGCGCGGACGGCAAAGTGGTAGGGGAGATCGTGAAGATGAAATTGGGATAGTACTTCTATTGAGGCAGGGAATTTTTTCTGTCATTCCCGCGAAAGCGGGAATCCAGAAAGAAACCTGGGTTCCCGCCTACGCGGGGACGACAAAATGTGATCGGCTATTTTCATGCAAACAGAAAAAGACCTTCAGAAACTTGCGGCAAAGATATTGAAAGCGCTCGGTGTGCGGCCGGCCGTGCTTGATGTCATCCTTTTGCCGAACGCCGACATGAAGCGCATGAAATGGCGCTTAATGAGGAAAAGAACGGAGCCGAACGTGATCTCGTTCCCGGAACCGGCGTGGTTCCCGCATCCCGAGGCGAAACGGCGTTATCTGGGGGAGATTTATTTGAACAAGGATATCCTCAAAAAGAGCCCTGCGCGCGCTCTGCCGCTTCTTCTGCATGGCATGCTCCATCTTTTGGGCTATGACCACATGGAGAAGAAAGAGGCCGCTTCCATGGAACAGCTGGAGCAAGAGGTGCTGGGTAAATTAGCGGTTCGACATCGATAATTTTTTCGTCATCCCCGCGATACTTCCTTCATGGTCCCGGGAGCGGCATCCGTGTTTTTGACAACACAAGACCGGAAGCACGGGTCGTCCCTCTTCAGGGACGATGATGGAAGGTATGATATGGGATTAATCGTTAGTGCATTTTTTCCATTGTCCGGCGCGTGTCCGGCGTGCTACAATAAGAGCAATAATGTCAGTATTTTCTTTTTTCGCTAAGCCTGAAGCAGCAGGGGGTGATATCGAGCAGAAAGCGCTCAATATCATCTTGGATGACATGCCGAACGCGATCATTGTTTATGATAGCGATTTTAAGGTCGTTCGATTCAACAAGCTGGCGGAACAGCTTTTCAAGCTTTCATCGGCCGACGTCGTGGGGCACGTGCTTTCTCCGCGCGACGCCGCAACGCCCGGATGGCAGATCCTCGCGCAAACCGTTTTTTCTTCGCTCGCACCCCGCGTCGTGCAGATATCCCAGGAAGGGGAGAAGCCGGAGATCTATGATCTTTCATTTACGGAGCAGGAGCTGGAGCTCAGGGTGATGACCATCATGGTGCCTGATGCCGCGGGAAAGCCGGGCATGTTTTTGAAGGTGATCGTGGACCGGTCGCCGCTCATTGCGGCGCTTCGCTCGAAGAGCGAGTTCATTACGGTCGCGTCGCATCAGCTGCGCGGACCGATGACGGATGTCAGCTGGGCGCTCCAGTCGCTGCAGAGCGAAACGGGATTGAGCGATACCGGCAAACTGATCGTGACGAACGCGCTTGCGGCTGCGCGCGGCCTCATCGACAGGATCGAAGACCTGTTGAGCGTCGCCAAGATGGAAGAAGGGAAAACGGGATATGCTTTTGAAGACAAGGACCTTTCCGATTTTGTAGGAAGGGTTCTGGCCGGCGTCCTCCCTGCGGCGCAGAAGGCGGGCATCAAGCTTTATTTCGATCGGCCGACCGGAACCATCCCCCATGTGATGATCGACGAAAAGCGTCTTTCGATCGCCCTCACGAACTTTCTCGAGAATGCGATCCGCTACAATGTCGCGAACGGTGAGGTGATCGTTCGGATCGAGCAGGTTGTGGGGAAACCGTTCGTTGAAGTGAGCGTTCGGGACACGGGTATCGGTATTCCTCAGGAAGCGATCCCGAACCTTTTCAAAAAGTTTTACCGTGCCGATAACGCGGTTGCCTCGCAAACAGAAGGGTCGGGGCTTGGTCTTTATATCGCGAAGGGCATCGTCATGGCGCATGGCGGCGAGGTTGGGGTTGAATCCGAGCTGAATCGCGGCACGATCATGCATTTTACCCTGCCGACCGATCCGGCATTGGTTCCGAAGCGCGAAGCCGAGACGCAGGGCTTTTTGGCATAACCATCGAAGTTCGACTTCGATAATTTAGGATTTATCTGTCGTCCCCGTGAAAACGGGAATCCAGGGAAAAAGAAACCTGGATTCCCGCATGCGCGGGAACGACAAGGATTTTTGATACAAAACCCTTTTTTTGCTCCGCAAGCGTTGGTGAGTTATACTTTTAAAAACTCTCATGAAAAAACCAACACGGGCTCCCGCGGGATCATCGAATAAAAGAATCAAATATATTTTTGTCGTCGGCGGCGTGATGTCGGGTGTTGGCAAGGGGATCACGACGGCATCTATCGGCAAGATCCTTCAGGCGCGCGGTATCCGCGTGACGGCCATGAAGATCGACCCTTATGTGAATGTGGACGCGGGCACGATGAACCCCACCGAGCACGGCGAAACGTTCGTGCTCGATGACGGCATGGAATGCGATCAGGATATGGGCAATTATGAGCGGTTCCTCGATAAAGATCTTTCCCGCGCGAACTATATGACAACGGGAAGCATCTATCTTGAAGTGATCCAGCGTGAGCGCAATCTGGAGTTCGGCGGAAAATGCGTTTCGGTGGTGCCGTATATCCCGCTCGAAGTGATCAGCCGGATCAATCGCGCGGCGAAACTTGCGAATGCCGAAGTGGTGCTCATTGAGGTGGGCGGCACGGTCGGCGAGTATGAGAACATTCTTTTTCTGGAAGCGGTGCGCATGCTTCGGTCGGCGCATCCGGAAGACGTTCTGTTGTGCCTCGTGAGCTATATTCCGTCGCTTTCTGCGGGCGGTACCGAGCTCAAGACGAAGCCGACTCAGCACGCGGTGCGCGATCTCAATTCCGTGGGTCTTCAGACCGATATCATTTTCGGCCGTGCGCCGGTGCCGCTCGATAAAAAGAGAAAAGAAAAGATCTCTTTGATGTGTGGCGTCACGGAAGATGATGTCATTTCGTCGCCGAACGCGGACAGCCTGTACGATGTCCCGCTCAATTTCGAGAAAGAACAGTTGTCCGATAGGATCCTTATGAAGCTCGGCCTCAAGCCGCGGGCGCATGATCTTGCGCCATGGAAGGCTCTTTCGCATACGATCCGCACCTCGACAAAGGAAGTGAAGATCGGCGTGGTTGGAAAGTATTTCGATTCCGGCGATTTCATGCTGGCCGATTCTTACATTTCCGTGCTCGAAGCGATCCGGCATGGCGCGGCGGCGGCGAAGCGAAAGCCGGTCATCGAATGGATCGAAAGCGAGCAGTTCGAAAGGGACCCTGTTTCCGTGAAACAGCTTTCGCGGTATGACGGCATTATTGTGCCGGGTGGGTTCGGTGCGCGGGGCGTCGAAGGCAAGATAACCGCGATCAAATACATCCGCGAGCATAAGATCCCGTATCTCGGCCTGTGCTATGGCATGCAGCTTGCCACGGTCGAGTTCGCCCGCCATAAAGCTGGACTCAAGGGTGCCCATACGACCGAGATCAATCCGGCAACGCCATATCCGGTGATCGATATCATGCCGGATCAGAAAAAGAACATGGCCGATAAGAGCTTCGGCGCGACCATGCGGCTTGGCGCGTATCCTGCGGCAATCGAGGAAAAGACGGTCGCTTTCGGGGCATACGGAAAGCATCTCATTTCGGAGCGCCATCGTCATCGCTATGAGGTGAATCCGAAATACATCGAAGTCCTGAGGCAGCATGGTTTGGTCTTTTCGGGATTCTCGCCGGACCGCCGCCTTATGGAGATCATGGAATTACCAAAGAGCGTGCATCCTTTCTTCGTCGGTACGCAATTTCATCCCGAGCTGAAGTCCCGTCCGCTTTCGCCGCATCCGCTTTTCAGGGCGTTCATGAAAGCGGCCGCGGAGAAGGGGAAGTAATTCCTTTGTAGGTATCTGCGTTTTTCTGTCGCCCTCGCGGAGGCGGGGATCCCGGAAAGGAAGAATATTCTGGATTCCCGCTTTCGCGGGAACGACAAACAAGAGATGTCTCGCGAAGTTCGACACGACAACTTATCAAACATGATCATTTTTCTTTACGGGCCTGACGATTATCGCCGAACGCAGAAGAAGGGGGAGCTGATCGCCGAATTTTCAAAAAAGCGTTCCGACAGGGGGATCGGTTCTTTTGATCTTGCGGAAATCGGCGCATGCGAAGAACTCGAAACATTTCTGGAAAATCAGTCGCTTTTTGAAAGCGCGAAGTTTGCCATCATCGATAATGCCTTTGAGATCGAACCGGCGCAGCTCGTGAAAATAATAAAGTCCCATACTGAAAGTAAAACGACGACATTGCTCATTTCCGAAAAGGAGAAGCCGGTAAAGGCGCTCGCATTTTTACTGAAGAAGCCGGTCTTGTTCCAGGAATTCAAAAATCTTACCGGTGCGTTTTTTGAAAATTTCGTCGTTTTGGAAGCGAAGAAGAACGGCATTTCTTTGGATGCCTCGGCGGCGCGTTATCTTGCGGCTGTCTTTGCGGGCGACTCGTGGGCTCTTGCGACGGAGATGCAGAAGCTCGCTTCATTGAAGTCGAAGATAACCAAAAAAGACCTTGATGCGTTCGATTTTGAGATCGCGCCGGCCTATTGGCCGTTGCTCATGGGTGTGCGCAGTCCCGACGCGCGGAATCGGTTTACGGCGCTCGAAACGCTTCTTGCGAGCGGTGATCCGCCGCCGAAGATATTCAACATCTTGGCATCCCAATGGCGCGAGAAAACAAGCCAGATGGCAGAATACGATTTTGCCGTAAAATCGGGCAAGCTTGAATATGACGACGCGCTTCTCGCGCTCGTGCTGTAAAACGATTTTCTTTCATATCTTCTGTCGTCCCCGCGAAAGCGGGAACCCAGGTTTGAAGAAATAGTTCCGGATCCCGTTTCGCAACGGGACGACAGATAGAACGCCTCCTTCTGCAACTATTTTTTATTGAAATAGTAATATATAGGCGCGGTCCGTGCAAAATGTAATTTTCATAGGATCGTAAAGTGCTATACTTATAGATATAACAAAAACATGCCAAGAAAATTTTTAAGAGCAATGTGCGGGGCAGTGATCGTGGCGGCCGGGTTTTTTGCCGTAGCGACAAGCGCTTATGCGGCTACACCATCGGTCGTGAGTGTAAAATTGACCGGATCGAACACCTTGACGGTCATCTATTCGGAGCCGGTGACCACGAATAGCTGGGATTACACCAATTTTACGGGTAATCTGAGCGGGCTTGGCGTCACTTCGATCAGCGGCTCGGGAAGCAATGTCATTACGCTCACGCTTTCCGGCGCGCCGACAGTTTCCGTGGGAACGTCCGGATATCTTACGATCGGAACGGGGGTCGTGAGCGTCAGTACGCAGTCCGCTTTTCCGGGCGGAACCTATAATGTGACCAGCGCCCAAGCACCGATCCTTTCTTCAGTGTCCGTGACCGTGACCAATACCGGCAGCACCTTTTCGACGACCGGAAGCGAGATCATGCTTACGTTTAGCACGAACGAATCCATAGTGAATCCTACGGTAACTTTGCTTGGCCATACGATCGGGGTCAGCGGTACGGGACCTGGGCCGTACTCCGTCAATTACACGCTCGTGAGCGGGGATGCGCAGGGAACGATCAATGCGACCATTAATTTCACCGACATGAACGGCAATTCGGGCAGTGCTACCGTGAACGTTTTAAGCAATGGCGCCGCGAGCACGGGAAGCACGAGCGGCTATATCACTTCAAATGCGAATTCTACGGGCGTGCTGAGCGCGGGCAATTCGATCATATTCACGCTGGTTCCTTCGGTCGCCGAACCGAACGCCAGGGCGGTAACGGGATCTTATAATGGCGTGCCGCTCTCGTGGTATACCACGAACAACGGGGCGACCTATACCGCCGTCTATACCGTAGCCATCGGGCAGAGCAATACGACCTATCCGTTACAGATCAGCGGCGTTTCGCTTACGGATCAGTATGGCAACAATGTCGGTCCGTTCTCCGGTTCCGATGTCCAAAAGACGATCAGCGCCACGGCCGTGACGGGGCCTATCACCATCTATCAGGCGAGCGCAGTTACAACGCCGACCACGAATTCGACGCCGAGCTATGGGTTCGTTGCTACGGAATCAGGAACTATCCATTACGGCGGAGACTGCTCGAGCCAGACCACGGCTGCGGCAGCAGGTTTGAACACCGTAGTCTTCAATGCGCTTACGAACGGCACTCACAGCAATTGCACGATCACCGTGACGGATGCCGCGGGCAATGTCAGTAATCAATTGGTTGTTTCCCCGTTCACCGTGAACACTTCAGGATCAACGACCGCAACAACGCCGATAACGACTACGACGGCGACCTCAAGCAGTGTTGACGCCGAGATCCAATCTTTGGAGAATCAGCTTGCCGCATTGCAGAACCAAACAAGCAGCAGCTCCGTGGCGACGAGCTCGTACCAGTTCAATAATTTCTTGGGCGTAGGATCGCAGAGTGCGGATGTGACGGCGCTACAGCAAAGGCTTACCAAGGATGGTTTCTATTCAGGATCCGTCACCGGATATTTCGGAACGCTGACGGAAGCGGCCGTGAAGGAATATCAGGCGGCAAATGGCATCACGCAGGCTGGCTATGTCGGTCCCGGCACGCGCGCCTTATTGAACGCAGGGAAATAAACTATCTTTAGTCGGCAGTATTTGGTTTTTTGCCGTCTATCTGTTGTTTTGGAGCACGATTTTTCTCCTGAAAATATTGGCGAAATAACCGGAAATATCCCATACTGAGATATGGAATATTCAGTTCCTTAAAAACTATGCGTTTATAAAAGATTCCGTGTTTTGTTGCAACTTTCAGTCCGTTGTCCGTCAATGGCCTGAAAGCTGCAACCAAGCAGCGGAAAAGAGGAACGTTATGGGCGGCACTCAATATGTCGTTGATTGCGATGTTTTCCCTTACATTCCTTCCGGTCTGAGCTTGGAAGGCGAGGGTACCGAGCACCGTAAGATGGGTCAGATCACCCTTGAAAAACGCGCTGACGGCAGGCTCTATGCCAATGACGAAGAGATTATTCGTTTTTTACCTGAACGGCGGGCTCCCGTGAGCGGCCATGAACGTCGCGCGGAACTGAAGGATAAACGGGTCCTGAACGCCTGTATTGCGGATGTTCTTATTTTGCATCCAGAACTGATTCCTAGCGACTGGACCGGGGACGTTTATTTCTGGGGAGATGTTTTCTCCAGCAAGAACAGTCTTGTCGGTAAGGGCGGCGGGCTGTTCGTCCTGCGCCTCCATCGGTCGCATGGCGATGGACGGTGGCATCGTGACTATTGCTGGCTCGACTGCGGCAATCGCATGGATAGCCTTGCGGCGCTCCTCAAAGATCTTTAGGATCTTTCCGTGGCAATAACCATCAAGTCATGATCTGTCTCGAGGTATTTGAGCCTTCGGCGCGATTTATTTCGCATCGAAGGCTCTTTTATTTTGTTTCTGTAGGATATATATGTTTCTTGGCTATATTTGGAATGCTTGATTTATGAGGTGGTTTTACAGAAGAACCTGTTTAAATAAGATGCTTGTTCCGAAATGCGAAACCGGAGGATGATTTAAGATATCTCTCAAAATCCAATGCTTTCTTTTTAGTCTCAAAACATCCATACCATGCAATTTTGAATGGTTTTTTGGTGGCGCTGTATTTTGATCTGCCATTATTATGCTCAGCAAATCTTTTCTTCAGGTCGGCGGTCATTCCAATGTAAAAACTTTCATCTTGTTTGCTCTGTAAGATATAGACGAAATACATTCACGTATTTTATCGATATCATATTAAAAAAATCTTAAAAAGCCCCACGCCGCTCATCCCGCTTCGCTAAAGCTATGCGGGATAGGAGCTATGCGGGGCACCACTTCGCGATATAAAACCACGCCCAACTCAAAATTGAATCTTAATAATGTGCCGTGCGCCGCGAAGCTCCGAAGGAGCGAAGTGGTGGACCCACGGGGAATCGCCCGCGACTCTCGCGCTCGCCGTCGCTCGTGCGAGGTCTGGGCACCGCCTCACGAAAATTTTCTACTGAAAATTTTTGCTCCGGCGTTCGATTCCTCCATATAGGCAACAAAAAACAACCCCACACGGGGGTTGTTTTTTTGTGGACCCATGGGGAATCGAACCCCAACCTCCTCCATGCCATGGAGGCGTAATACCATTTTACTATGGGCCCCTTCTGTCATAGGCATTCTAATATTATTTGAGGCATTCTATCAAGTCCACACGCGTTTTCTGGGATGTTCTTATTTTCTCAAAATGAGCGAATAAGAAAGCTTTCGACGTCTGATGATAAAACAATCCCGCTATGGCGGGATTGTTTTATCGAATATGATCTTAAAGCTATTTTTTTTCTTCTACCGACGGCTGTTCCCGGAGAACGGGAGCCGGTCTCTTTTTGCTGAAAACGTAGAGATAGAGTATCTCGAGAATGCCCATGGTATTCACGACGAGAAATACGACAAACCAGATAGTGCTACCATTCCTCGCTGATTTCCAGAGTGCGAGTCCTTTCCAAACGATGCTCCAAATGAGCACGGCAAAGAGCAGAACGCTCGTGAAAAAAGAAAAACCAAGCCCTGGCATCATCCATGAGTTATAGAACAGGTTTCCGAAATGATACATAAACTTTGATGGATTTTATGAAATCTCGATCGACCTTTGCCCTTTTGGGGCTTAACAATTATATTATAACAGAGTTCGGTTTTAAAGTATCTTTCCTCCTTCGCTTGGATTTCATCCGAGCTTCGGATGACAAGCATTGCGTAACCTGCGCAGTTTGCCTTTCGAAGCTCTGATATATTATCAGAGCGCAGAGCCCCCGTAGTTCAACGGATAGAACGGCTCACTCCTAACGAGCTAATCGAGGTTCAATTCCTCGCGAGGGCACCGAGAAGAAAAATGCACGCTATGGCGCGCATTTTTCTTTGAGGTGCCGAACAAGGAATACGCCAGTATTCCTCGCGAGGGCACTCGACTCGCCAGCAAGAACCTGATCGCCCGTGTCGAGGCACGAACTTATCGAATTGCGTGAGAAATAGGCATAATTGCGCTACAATAGGGGTAATCATGCCATCTTCCACCACTGAACTCATCAAGAGTAAGCTCGATATCGTCGAGTTTTTGCGAGGATATCTTACGCTCCAACCGGCGGGGCGTAATTTCAAAGGGCTTTGCCCGTTCCATAAGGAAAAATCGCCGTCGTTCATGGTTTCGCCCGAGAGACAATCGTGGCATTGTTTCGGCTGCGGTATCGGCGGCGACGTGTTCACGTTCGTGATGAAGTACGAGAATATCGAGTTCGGCGAGGCTTTGCGGATGCTTGCCGAGCGGACCGGCGTTGAATTGCGCCACGAGAATCCGGCGGAATATCGCTATTCGGGATTGCTTTACGATTTGAACAATGCCGCAAAGGATTTTTTCAAACGCGCGCTTGTGGCGGCTCCGGTTGCAAAGGAATATCTTGCGACGCGCGGACTGACGCAGGAAACGATCGAAACATTCGAGCTTGGCTGGGCGCCGAATGAATCCGAGGCGCTTTCGATGCAGCTTCTGAATGCCGGAAGTTCGCCGCAGGATATCGTGCAGGCGGGACTTTCGATCAAGACCGATCGTGGGCTCATGATCGACCGGTTTCGCGGCCGTATCATGTTTCCGATCCATAACCATACCGGCAAGGTAGTCGGTTTCACGGGCCGCATTCTGCCTCAGCTCGATCATGGCGATACGGGGAAATACGTGAACAGCCCCGAGACGCCGATCTTCCAGAAATCGAAACTGCTTTATGGTTTCTGGAAAAGCAAAGACGCGATCCGTGAAGCGAAGACGGCGGTGCTTGTCGAGGGTCAGATGGATTTTTTGATGAGCTTTCAGTCGGGCGTGAAAAATATCGTGGCAAGCTCCGGAACGGCCTTGACTGCGGATCATCTCGTGGTATTGCGCCGCTTAGCGGAAGAGCTGATCATCAATTATGATAGCGATGTAGCCGGTTCCGAGGCGGCGGTACGTGCGATCGATCTTGCGGAAGCGAACGATTTTTCCGTGAAGGTTGCGACCGTCGAGGGATTCAAAGATGCCGCCGATGCGGCGAAGGCTGATCCGGAAAATGTCCGCCGGACGATCGAAGCGGCGGTGCCGGCACCTGAGTTCTATTTCAAGAAATATCTGCCATCTGATCGTGCTGCGTTCTCTACGCCCGAAGGCTTGCGGAATCTGCGTGCCGTGCTTCAGAAACTGCGGGCCATTGCGAGTCCGGTGCAGCAGGAATTCTGGTTCCAAAAGCTTGCCGATCTGACAGGTGTTAATGAAAAAACACTGGAAGAAGAATCGAAGAAGACGAAAGAGGAAATAAGGTTCGTACCTGTCGAAAATTCGGAAGAAGCCCCGAAGCGGCAGGTTTCGCGCGCAGAACTGCTTTTTGAAGATCTGCTTGCGATCGCGCTCGCAAAAAACGATTTTTCATTGCTTGATGATTGTGCTTTATTTTTGGATCCCACGCAAAAAGAGGTCTTGCGTGTTCTTTTGAGCGGGAAGCGGAAAAGCGATGATCCGGTCATTGATGCCTTGATCGATCTCGTGGTGCTTCGGGAATCTCCCGCAGAGCCCTGGGATGAGGAGGCTCTGAAACTGAAAACCGCGCTGGCTGGAGAATTCTATAAAGAACGGCGCAAGATCATCTCGCAGGCGATCAAAAATGCGGAAGCGCGCCACGATGAGCATGAGCTCGGAAAGGCACTTGAGGAGTTGAGTAATTTGCCGACAGGGGAGTAGGGCTTGAGCTTGTTTGTGTCATATATTCAGTTGATTTTTTATTGTCTGTCTCGAAAAAATCATAAGTTCATGAGGGTTTGCGGCATTCTTCCGAATGATTTACAATGACACCCGTCTATTCCGTTTCAGAATAATATACAAATACATCTAAATCATGGAGAGCTATTACGAACAGGTTGCCGAAATCTATAAGCTATTTGCGAATCCTATCAGGCTGAAGATAATGAGTTTTTTGCAGAACGAGGGTGAGGCGCCGATAGCTCGGATCGCGAAGTATGTCGGCGTGAGCCCGATTACGCTGTCGCAACATCTTGTCAGGTTGAAGCGTTTTAAGATCGTGAAGGTTCGGCGGACCGGTTCGGGCGCCTATTACCAACTTGCCCATCCGGAGGTTATGGAATCCCGCAAGATCGTGCTGAAGTTCTATAAGAAGGCATTCCAACGCCCTTAATGTCGCTGTCTGCTTAGAGCCCGTGGTCTCGCCGAACGGCAAAAAATGTGATATTTTAAAGCAAATGCTTTCGATCTCGCATGTCACGAAAATTTACGGCAAGGGGAAAAAGCGGCGGCTTGCCGTAGATGATTTTTCGCTCGACATCAAAGTCCCCATTTTCGGTTTTTTGGGACAGAACGGCGCAGGAAAAACGACGATCATCAAGATGATCACGGGACTGCTCGCGCCGACGTCGGGGACGATCACGATTGACGGTATTGTATCGTCGGATGCGTCGTCGAAGCAGAATATGGGTTTTATGCCCGAGACGCCCTATTTTTATGAAAGGATGACCGGTATCGAGTTTCTGCGCTTTTGTGAGAGACTTTTTCCGGGCAATGGCCGGGGTGATGAATTTTTGGATGGATTACTGAAGAAGGCCGGCATTTACGAGGCACGGGACTATGAGATCAGCACTTATTCGAAAGGTATGCGCCAACGGCTTGGTTTTGCGCAGGCTTTGGTGAATGACCCGAATTATCTTTTTCTTGATGAACCGCTCGATGGGCTTGACCCGATCGGCCGCCACGATCTCAAAGCATCCATGCTCGCGCTTGCAAAAGAAGGGAAAAGGGTATTTTTGAACACCCATATCCTTTACGACGTCGAAGAGGTGTGTGATGAGGTCGGCGTGATCCATGAAGGGAAATTGCTCTATGCCGGTCCGGTAAAGGATTTCTGCGCCGGTCGGCCGCTTGAAGAGCGATTCGTGGAAACCGTGAAAGAATACGAGAAAAAAAAGAAATAGAAGAATGTCATTTCGAGCTTTGCGAGAAATCTCAGAGATCCCTCGCAGGGCTCGGGATGACGGAATGAGGTATTAAAGAATTATGAAAAACATTTTTACCATTGCAAAGAATACGCTCAAGCTCGAGGTTCGCGATAAGATATGGATCGCGCTGGCGGCATTTGCGCTTGGTTATGTAGCGATCATGCTTTTTTTGTCCGATCTGGTTTTGAGGGAGCTTTCCATGGTAAAAGCGTTCGCATTGCTTGGGATCTATTTTTTCAATGCGGTCATCGCGCTTTTTCTCGGTACGACATCGTTTTATCGCGACGTGGAACGGAAGACGGTTTATTTCGTTCTTGCGAAGCCGGTCTCGCGCGCCGAGTTCCTGCTCGGAAAATTTTTCGGCCTGTGTCTTGTCATCTTTCTCACAAGCGCGACGCTTGCAGTGGCGTATCTCGGCGTGGTGGCGCTTGCGGGCGGGGGGTTCGATGCGATGGGACTGCTCGCTATTCTGATGCAGTTTCTCGAGATGGCGATTTTCCTCGCATTTGCGATATTCGTCTCTACGTTCTCGAGTTCGCTTTTATCCATCGTTTATACGTCGGTGGTGTTCTTTCTGGGACATGTCGTTTCTTCGCTTGTGAATGATGCACGGGAGATGGGTATCACGGGGGTGCGGTATGTTTTCGTGAATATTCTCTATTACATTTTCCCCAATCTCGAAAAGTTCAATATTCGCGATTTTGCCGTGCACAACGTTGCGGCGCCATGGGCTTCGTTCGGGTATGCGTTTGCGTACGCCGCCGCATACATCATCCTCCTTTTGTTCCTTGCGATTTGGGTTTTCGATAAAAAAGAGATATAGATGAATGTTGTCACTTCGAGCTTGAATGATGTCGCTCTTGTCATCCCCGCGAAGGCGGGAATCCATCTTTTTCTTCCATCAAGATTCCTTGACAAGCTCGGAATGACAAATGATAGCCTAAACGATATTTAGAAAAATTTCGGTTTTGTTATGAAAAAATCATCAATCATTAAAAGTGCCGTTTTGATCCTTCTCCTTGTCGCCGTGGTTCTCTTTCAGATCGGCTACGATGCTGCAAAGCCGACCATTGCGACGGGAGCGGCTGCGCCGCTCTCGCCCGGTTTTATCCATGCGGTCGATATGGGGTTTCATGCGGGCGTCGGTTCGTTCCTTTGGGCGGGAACGATGCCGGAGATACTCGATGCTCTTTTTAACGGAAGAATGGAGTATCTCGCTGATGAAAAATATGTGAACGCCATCGATCCAAAACTTTCCTATCCCTATGCGTTTACGGTGCTCGTCCTTCCGGCGGTGTCGAACTATAAAGACAGAATATCTGCCGCGCTCGCGATCGGTAATGAGGGGATCCGTAACGCCGACCCGGATTGGCGGATCCCGTATTATATGGCCGCGGATTATTTCCTTGAACTGAAGGACGACAAGAACGCATTGTGGTATTACAATCTCGCCGCACACACGCAGGGGATTCCCGATTATGCCCTGCGGTTCTCCCTGAATTTCGGCATCAAGTCGAACGAGCGGCAGAAAACGGAAGATCTTTGGGCAACGATCCGTGATTCGTCGAATGACGAGGATACGAAAGATCGTGCCCAGGCATATATCGACCGCCTGAAGATATTCGATTATCTCGATGCGGCATCAAGGACCTATCAAGCGAAATATGGAAGCGTGCCGCCGTCGACCGCGGCTTTGATAGCAAGCGGTATCATTCCCTCGATCCCGGAAGATCCTTTTGGATTCACTTTTATCATCAATAAAGATGGCACTTCCGGCATCAATACCACATCATCATTCAACGCGACTGTGCCGCAGTAGGCAAGAGCAAGATTCCGTCATCCTCCGCCCCCCGTATTATTATTATTATGGCTTGGTCCCTGATAATCATCCCCCAGGAATGATATAATTTCCTTATGTTTCAGCACGTCTCTTCCCTCTGTCGTTCCCGTGAAAACGGGAACCCAGATTCCCATGCATCCAGATTTTGGAATGACAAAACAGCTTTCACCCTGATCGATCCCCGTCTTCACGGGGATGACAAGAGGTTTCAAGGCTTCACCTTGATTGAATTGTTGATCGTGATCGCCATCATCGCCATCCTCAGTATCGTCG
>CAJAQL010000006.1 GCA_903944135.1 uncultured Parcubacteria group bacterium | reverse complement strand
ACTATGCCCATGAATGGCTTTTTGATTATCTGAAAGACGGCTGGTTCGCCGAGGCGGCCATGCACGGATTTTTGGACGCCGAAAAAATGGGCACTTACCATATAGAAGAATTGATCACAAAATGATTCAATGTTGCTCCGCGACCAGGACTCGAACCTGGAACCATCGCCTTAACAGGGCGCCGCTCTACCATTGAGCTATCGCGGAATGTCTTATGACCAAATCGATTATATCAAAGGCGGGTTGGAATTTCAAATGAGCATCCGCCTGAATCCCGACTTTCGCCAGGGTTCAGGCGGATGCTAAGCGGAAGTTGTTGGCTATCCTGCTTGCTGAGGAATCGCGACATCGATACCACCAGTGGTCGTCGTCGAGACTTCGAAATAAACGTTTGATGTTCCGCCGGTAAGGAACAGGAAGGGGGCGTTTGTGGGGTCGACTGTGAACGTAAGAGGTTCGCCGGGATAGAGCGTATTGGGCGTTCCTTCGCAGGTGCTGGTGCCAAGGGCGAAATTCGTTTCGGTAGGTGATGCCGGCGCTATCATGTCGCCCTGCTCGTCAGAGATGAAGCGAAGATTGATGGGAACGCATTGAGGGATGTCTCCCAGAGTAACATTCACCATGAGCGTGAGCTCATTGCCGGCAAGCGTGGCTCCCGAGATGGCAAACGATGATTGTCCTTCGGTCCATGTGACGGATGGGGAAGCGAAGTTTGATGCGAATGTTTGGAATGTCGTAGTTGCGGGGGTCGTACTGGTGTTTTGCGTTGAAGATGCCGCCGTGGAGGAGGGGAATGTGAATGTTCCCGTGGAGCTCGTGGCTTGTTCGGCGGTTTGCGGCTGTACAACCTGGGTTCCCGCCCCGAAGATGACAATGTACGCCGTAATGCCGAGCACGACAGCGAGGCACCCCAACACGATCAAGACCTTATTGAGAGTTATGTTGTGACCTCTGAAATTCATGGAATAAGAATGTCTTTATTTTACCACAAACACTATTTTTTTTCTTTCCAATATGAGAGTTGTGGGATTTGATCCGGATGGAATTTTGAAAAATGCCGATATCGTTTTCGTTCGATACCGGCATTTTCAGAAAGATGTGCGTTTGCTATGCGCCTATCTTCGCTTTCTCCCCGGAAGGGATATCGTCGATCTCACAGATGCCGCTCACGCAGGCAAGCTCTTTTTTCACATCGATATTCGAGTCATCCTTCTCATAGAGGAGTATCTGCGAGAAATCGATGTTCGGAAGCTTTGCTGCCATTTCTTCATAGCGTTCCTTTGTGATCTCTTCGTATGGGGCAAGAAGATAGACATCGTCTTCCCGCGGCAAGAAGGAAAGTCCACCCAAAACATTCCAATTCTCATAGAGCCAGTTTGCGACCGTGATCCATTCATCGGGACCGACGGAGATCGTGACGGACGGATTGTGTTCGGTGTAATTCTCCTTCACCATTTTCCAGTACTCAAGCTGCTGAATCGCGGTGAGATCATTTTTCGTGATCGCGTTATCAGGCGCCTTTACCGGGAATTCGACGACATAGGTGTTCGCTGCCGAGAGCGACTGGCCAACTTCAGGGAAATAAGGATATTTCTGATCCTTGATCATCTGGAACAATGCATCAGTCGAAGCGATGCGTACGCGGCGAATATAGTACTTCGCATGGCGCGCGTGGAGGCCCGATGACGAATCGACGGTCTGGGAGAGATTACCCGAAGGCTTGACGCAGGTTGTTGCGGTCGCCGGTTTGATGCCGAACCGCTTCGCATATTCCTTATTTATCTCGATCGCGCGATCGCGAAGTTTACGCAAGGTTTCCGGATTCCGGACGGCGGGGCAGTCCCACTGGCCGGTGATCGAAACGCCCAAAAGACGTTCTTCCTCGCAATGTTTTTTCCAGTCCTTCGAAAGATAAGGGAAATTGGTCAGGGATGCCTGATAGGTGCCGAGAATGGCGGCAACCTTCATCTTCTTCAGGAGCGTTTCCTCGGTGTCTTCAGCGCGTGCGACGATCTCCGAAAGATTGCAATACTGTTTTGGCTGGAGCAGGATTTCGCCGCAGGGATTCACGCCAAGCGTGTCGATGCGGTCGCCCAAAAGCTCGCGGCGGCGTTCGGGGATCTGCGTTATCAAACTGCCGCGATTGAAGATACCGCGTTCGCCGGATTTGCTCTTCACGAGCGCGAGCCATTCATCGAGGAACTGCTCGGCTGACGGCTTCTCGGTGTAGACCGCGGAGTTGTTCGCCATCATGCGCTGAGGTTCCGCGATGTAGAACTGGCCCATCTTCGCGTCGCGCATCTCCTGATCATCAAGATCGGAAAGGGAGATGGTCGCTGAACGGCGGACGCCGCCCGAAACGACGACTTCGCCTATCTTGCAGCAGATATCATGTACATCGATGTTCGAAAGCCGCCGTCCTTGTTTAGCGAGGATCTTCCGTCGCGCAAAGATGAGGAGCGATCGGAGAGGTTCCGGCCCGGAGCTTTTGCCGCCCATCGTTTTGAGGCGAGCGCCTGCGGGACGGAGTTCCGAAAAATCAAAATCAACATCTTTTCCGTCGAACCATGTTTTGAGGCCCAAGGTCAGCGCGTCGCACCATCCTTCTTTACTGTCATCCACGACATGGGCTTTCAATTTTTCTCCGGATTGCTTTCTGATCTGCGGAAGCTGTCCGACGTTCTGGCTCTCGACGGAAAATCCGACGCCCGTGCCGCACATCGAGATGTACATCATTTCGGCGAAGTCCTCCGGTTTCTGGATCGCAATATAGGAGCAGTTGTATGCCGCAACGTTCGTTGCGCGCGCCGCTTTGCCGGCAAACTGCAAAAGGCGCATCGACGGCATCGATTCCTGTTTAAGGATTGCTTCGCGGACTTCTGCGTACTCGGCCTCCGTCAGTTTGTCGCCGAGATTCTCCTTCATGAAACCGATATAACGATCGACAGTTTCGATCCATGTTTCTCGTCGGCCCTCTTCCTCGATCCATTTCGAATACGTTCGATAGTAGACGAACTCGGCAAGCGCGTTATGGAAATATTTCTTGCTGTTTTCCGCGAGCTTCTGCACGTGCTCCGGAATTTCACGCTTGCGTTCGCGTATCTGCGCGCGATCGCTGCGATAGAGGATGTACGCTTTCGCGGTTTTCGCGAAATCCATCACGATGAGCTCGGTTTCGACCGCGTCCTGGATCTCTTCGATCGTGGGAGTATGTTCCGCGGGGAAGCGTTTATTGAGTTCGCCGATGACCTGCTCGGTCACTTTCTGCGCGTCGTCCCGCAAACCTTCATTCGTGACGCTCATTGCCTTTGCAATGGCATTCATGATTCGGTTTTCGTCGAATGGTACGATGCGACCGTCCCTTTTTTTGACCTGCGTGAGGTGATTTTTTGAAAAAATCATGAATGTAATTTTTTTATTGCGCTGATCTTTCAGTAAGTTTCATATTTCGCCAAGAACTCGTTTCAAAACAGTGTGAAAATTTTGAAATGAGTTCCCGTCTGCCGCGGCAGGTTGTCTCACGTATCGGTGAACGGCAGCGAACTTCTGAAATTTCAGCGCACAAGGTTTTTTTATTTCGACTTAGCAATTGTAGCATATGCACAAGCTGTGCATAACTCCCAAAAAACCATATAATTCCTTAGCTTTATTACTTTGTCAAAACGTGATGAAATAGAAATGAAAAATAAGGGCTTTTCCCTTTTACGGTCGTTTTTTGGGGAAATGTTATAATGAAAGCATGGCAATAGTGTCAAATAAAAATATATCTCTGATGCTCCGGGAGATCGGTGAGCGCCTTGCAATGAAGGATATTCCCTTCAAGCCCCGGGCATATGAAAAAGCAGCCGACGTGATCGACGGCCTCGAAGAAAATGTCGTGGATATTTATAAAACCGGCGGACGGAATGCGCTTCGCGCGATTCCCGGCGTCGGTATTTCGATTGCGGAAAAGATAGAGGAGCTTTTGAGAACGGGTCATGTGAAATATCTCGAAGGTCTTGAACGGAAAACGCCGGTTGACCTCGCGGGATTATCGCGCATTGAAGGATTGGGACCGAAATCGATCAAGACGCTGTACCAGAAACTGGATATCCGCACGGTTGCAGAACTTGAGTCGGCGGCAAAAACAGGAAAGATTGCGAAGCTCGAAGGATTTGGCGCAAAGAAGGAAGAAAACATCCTGAAGGGCATCGGTTTCGCGAAATCTTCCGGCGGCCGGTTCGTTCTTGGATTCGAAATGGCGGAGATCCGGGAAATAGAAAAGCGCGTGGGCGATCTGCCGCAGACGAAAAAAGTGATTGTCGCCGGTTCGGTGCGGCGGAGAAAAGAGACGATCGGCGATGCTGACATTCTGGCGATCTCAAAAGATCCAAAACCGATCATGGATTTTTTTACGGCGATGCCGGAGGTCGTGAACGTGATCGCGCACGGCGCAACGAAATCTTCTGTGAAATTAAAATCGGGGATCAATGTTGATCTGCGCGTAGTATCAGAGAAATCGTATGGTGCGGCACTTAATTATTTCACCGGATCGAAAGATCATAATGTCGCCCTGCGGCGGATCGCGATCGCACACGGATGGAAGTTGAACGAGTACGGACTTTTTGAAGGAGAACGAAGAAAGGAAAAAGGAGAAGATGACGGAAGAATGATTTCCGGAGAGACAGAGGAAGAACTGTACCGCAAGCTTGGCATGGATTACATCGAACCGGAGCTTCGGGAAAATACAGGTGAGATCGAAGCGGCCTTAAGACAAACTCAGGGTAAGCCCGGAGGTCTGCCGAAAATTATCGGCTACAATGATCTTTGCGGCGATCTTCAGGTGCAGACCAATTGGACCGACGGAACGGATTCGGTCGAAGCGATGGCGAAGGCCGCGATCGCCCATGGCTTGAAATATATCGCGATCACCGATCATACGAAACGCCTCGCCATGACGCACGGCCTGGATGAAAAACGTATTTTGGAACAGATGGCGGAGATCGATCGGCTGAATAAGAAATTCAAAGGGGAAATAACGATATTGAAGGGGAGCGAATGCGATATTCTGCGCGATGGTTCGCTTGATCTGCCGGATAAGATCCTCGCGAAACTCGATGTCGTAGGTGCTTCCGTCCATTCCTATTTCAATCTTTCGCGCACAGAACAGACGGAGCGCGTGAAGCGCGCCATGGAAAACCCGAACGTCGACATCATTTTCCATCCGACGGGCCGGGTGATCAACCGGCGTCCCGCCTACGATATTAATATAGAGGAGCTCGTCGCGGCGGCAAAGCGTACAGGAACGATCATGGAGATCGATGCGTTCCCTGACCGGCTTGACCTCAAAGACGAGCATATTCGACTGTGCGTCGCGGCCGGCGTGAAGATGGTGATCGATTCGGACGCTCATTCGCCGATGCATTTTCCCTATCTTGAATATGGCATCGCGCAGGCAAGGAGGGGATGGGCGACAAGGGCTGATATTATCAATGCGTGGCCGCTCGAGAAAATGTTGAAGTTTTTGAAGAAACGACAATAAAGCTCCCTGCCGAGCTTTATTGTCGTGGTCCGTGAAGACGGACCATTCGTGCTTTGTTATTTTCCTTGAAAATAGGCTTCCTCGACCGGGCCAGGGGCGGCATGTTACAATAAGACCAATGAAAGATGAAGCTCCGCGCGAGAAACTATCCATGAAAAAGCAGGTCGTTGCCGGTTTTGTGATCTACCGCCGTACGACCGAGGGTGTGAAGTTTCTTCTGCTGTATCGCCGCGGGAGCTACTGGAATTTTCCGAAGGGTCATTTCGAACCCGGTGAACGGACGATCGATACGGCGCTCCGGGAACTCGAGGAAGAGACCGGCATCAAAAAGTCCGAACTTCATATCGTCCCGAATTTCCGCGCTTATGAACGGTTTCATTTTCAGGTCGGAGACGAAAGGATATTCGATACGGTCATTTTGTTCCTTGCCGAGACGCGCAAGGCGGAGATACGGATCGAACCGCGCGAACACAGCGGCTATGGCTGGTTTTTGCCGCGCGACGCGTCGAATGTTATCGGAAAGAAGTATGAGGATACGCGCAAAGTGTTGCGACAGGCAAATCTGTTCCTTGCTGAACGCCGCAAACGGTATCAGCATCGTCCCTTAGAAAGAAAAGAGCAGGAACATTCCGAGAAGGAAGAGAAAATAAAAAATCCGCAATAGTTTCGACAAAAGCTTATTTTTTTAGCGCAGTCAGGCGACATTAAAAAATCCGCATTTCTGCGGATTTTTTAATCTGATAGATTCTTATTTTACGGCTTCGAGAACTTTTTTGAACACTTTCGGTTCGTTCTCGGCGAGATCTGCGAGGATCTTTCGGTCGAGCGTTACTTTTTTCTTCTTAAGTGCGGCGATCAATTTGCTGTAAGAGATGCTTTCTTCTCTTGCTGCGGCATTGATCTTTACGCTCCAGACGCGGCGGGCAGTCCGCTTTTTCTCCTTGCGTCCGCGGAAGGCGTGGCTCCATGCATGAAGCAGAGCTTCCTTGGCGGCTCGTTCTTTCGTACTGCGGCCCCAAGAAAAACCCTTCGCGTACTTTAATGTTTTATTGCGATGCTTTAAAGCATTGACTCCTCGTTTTACTCTCGGCATGTTAGTAGTTGATTATCTTTTTCATCGGATAGTCGAGCGAAAGCGTTTTGCGCTTGCTCTGGATCTTTCGTGCGTTCTTGCGCGTGCGGAAATGGTCCACGGCCATGGGGCGGCGGACGACTTTACCGTTCTTCGTGATCTTCACGCGTTTCGCCAAAGCTTTCGAAAAAGACATGATAAGAAATGATGGTTTAAATAACGAAGTTGAGTATACAGGATAGCCGCTTTTTTTGCAATGGGTTTATTGTCGTCCCGCGGAAGCAGGGACCCGGGTTTCTTTTTCTGGTTCTGGAATCCGTCTTAGCTTTTTATGATCTTGGCGATCTGGACGCTCGGGCCGTTCTGTCCGAAGCGCGGGGGATGGAGCTCGCGGTGTTCTGTGGGAAGCATTTTCAGGAATTCTTTCAGCTTCTCCATCGCTAAGTCCTTGTTCCGTTTTTCGCGGCCGCGGAGCCGGAGCACCACTTCGATCGGATGCCCTTCGGCAAAAAACTTTTCCGCCTGGCGGACTTTCACCATGAGATCGTTCTGTGCGGCACGAACCGTGATCTGCACATGCTTCATTTCGGCGCTCTTCTGGGCTGCCTTTTCTTTCTTCTCGCGCTTCGCTTCTTCGTACCGGAACTTGTCATAGCTCATGATGCGCGCAACCGGCGGTTTCGCCGCGGGAGCGATCAGGATAAGATCAATACCTTCTTCGGGCCTTGTTAAAGCGATCGCCTGATCGCGGCTAATGACGCCGAGATTTTCGCCGTTCTCACCGACCACGCGAAGTTCCAGTGCGGTGATCTGATGGTTCATGAGCGGCCGCGGCGGTAAGATCGGCATCGGCCGACGCTGAAATCGATTGTTGTTCATGGGGGGCATGAGGCCATTATAGCATGAAGAATATAGGTCTGTCATTCCGCCTGCCCATCGTAGTTTCAGCGAAGATGGGAATATCGCGAGAGATCATTTTTTCGGACGAATGCAGGATTCTTCGTTATTGCTCAGAATGACAGAGGGGATATCTTTTATGTTATACTGAATCCATGGAAACAACGCTGGCCGTCGCGCCTTCTTCCGTTTATCAGAAACTTGGACATAAGACGTTCCTGCTTTTTATCTCCCAACAGATCGCGCCGAGCATTATTATCTTCATCGGAGCTGTTTTTCTCGCCATCGCGCAGGGGAGCGGGATTTTTGCGAAAACACCCTTCGCCCCATGGAGCATTTTTATCGTTTTCGGAGTATGGGCTTTATTTGTTCTTACGTTTGTTCTTACGTTTTTCATCACCTATCTTACCTATGTGAACTATGTATTCATGCTCAGTGACGACGCATTGAAGATCCGGCGGGGGATCCTCAGTAAAGAAGAGATCTCCATACCGTATCGGCAGATCCAGGATGTGGACATTGAACAGGGTATTTCGGATCGCATCTGGGGCGTAGCGCGCCTCGCGATCCTTACAGCCGGCCATGAAGAAGCAAAAGAAGGTGAAGAGGATACCTCGGAAGGCATCTTCCCGGCCATCGATCGCGAACTTGCCGAATCCTTGCAGACCGAGCTTTTGAAGCGCGCGGATGTGGAGAAAGTGACAGAGGGAAAATAATTTTTGCTTTATTATTTTCCCTCTGTCATCCCCGCGAAAGCGGGGATCCAGGCTTTTTAGATTCTGTTTTGCAACGGAACAACAGGAATATTGCTTTTCTTGTATTTTTATGTTATTCTATATTCGGCGCGAAAGCGCAATTTGGGGACGCACTGGCTTCGATAGTGATGTTCCATGAGCTTGCGGGTCGTGGGCGACGACGTACTTGTCGCATCATTTAAACTGCCAACACAAAAGTTGCAGCTTCCGGCGTTCGCGTTTGCCTAATCGGCTGACCGACGTCGGGATCGGCGGATCCGGGTTCCTTGGGTCCATCGCCGGTCTTATATAAGGGAACTTAACGCCATTCGACGATCCTGTGGTTGGCGCGACACTTACGGATCAAAACCTGTCTAACTTTCGTTAAACTACACCCGTAGACGGCTCATTGGCTTCATTACTAGACGGCGGTTCGATTCCGCCCGTCTCCACACCCTGTAATTTAGAGGTAGTAAAATGCTCAAAAACCCTTAAGGGAAGGCACAAAGGAGCGGTTCTAAATCCAAATCCTCGGTCATAGAAAACGAGACCCTCAAAAACGAGGTTTAGCACTAGATTTTTTTCGCTCAAATCGCCCTCAACCCACTTGGTATATGGGTCTTTTAGATAATCAAACACCATTTGTAGAGCGGTTCTAAACTCGATTTTCGGCTTCTTCACCGGATCGTTTTTCTCTGTTAATTTTTCCTCTTTCGCCGCAAGCTCCTCAATCTGCTTTTCATACTCTCGCCGGACGCGCTCACTACTTGCCTTTCGTGCAAGCTTTGAGAGGTCGCGTATCTCCGTTTGAATCCCTATAATTTCACCAACCTCCCTTTTTTCGTTATTGGCTCGTTCGGCCACGCGCCGTTCCCATTTTTCATAGAGCATCGCTTCGCTGATTTTAAGAATAAGGGGCTTTGGGCGAATTTCCTGCAACATAGCCTTGAATTGCGCCAATATAAGCTCAGCAGGGATGCTTTTGGTATGTTCGGGGCAAGTCCTATTAGAACAACGATAATAAGGCTTCCTATAGCCCTTCTTTTTGGTCGTGTACGAGGCTGTAAGAGGATGGCCGTTACTACAGACGATACGGGTGTGGCGCAAAGGAAAATCCTCACGCATATCCGCCCTTGTCCTTATGGGGCTACGACCTTCGAGTTTTCGCAAAATCTTGTGATAGGTCGCTAAGTCAATGAGGGGCTGATGATGACCTTCTCGCCTCATTACTTCCCATGGTTCATATTGGATAAATCCGGCATATATCCAAACTCGTGCCAATAAGCGATTCGCCAACTGGAAGGGAACTCTGCTTTTGCCGACGAAATTTTGTTCTCCCAAATAGTGAGCCATATCCGCCTGTGTCTCGAAGCGATCTGTCGCAAATCCTTCGAGGGCCATTCTTATCATCGTCGCTTCTGGCTCGTGTGGTGTAAGTAGCTTCCCATGGGCCATTGTTTTGGGCTGACGATAGCCTGGCGGCGGGCAAAAAGGCCAATAGCCCGCCTCAAGACGCGCTTTCTGCTTCTGAATTACTTGGCGGCGATTCTGCTTCCGCTCAAGCTCGCCCTGTGCGGCTAAAACGGTTTCGATGAACTCGCCTTCCTCGGATTCATCGAATTTGTAATTAAGGCATTCCACTTTAACGCCCCGCGCCTTAAATTCGCGGCGGAGCTTCAAATGGAAAACGGTGTCGCGGGCAAATCGCTTGAGGTCATCAAAAACGACGACGTAATTATCCCGATGCGGATGCTTGTCGAGGTAGGCGAGTAGGTCTCCCATCGCCGGACGTTCCATAAAATCTCCGCCTCCTGTGAAGCTGTCCTTAAAGACCCGCTCAACTTTGTATTGCTTTTGCCCGCAATAGAGACGGCAACGTTGCTCTTGGCCGTCGAGACCGTGACCCTCGTTCTTTTGTCGTTCCGACGAGACGCGGCAGTAAATTATGGCGTTGAGTTCGCTCATGCTTTTTTATTCTTTTTTCGGCGGCGAGCTTTTATAGCGTTTTGAGACCACTCCTTCATCTTCCCGCTTTTCTTACGAGCATTTACGGACGCAAGCCCTCCGCGCCGCCCCATTTCCCGCATAACCTTACTGATCGTCTCTTTGTCCATGTCTTTATTCTAACCGCTTAGTTATACCATAGCAAGAGGCCTATTCTAATATGCTATTGAAATAGCGATTAAGGATTCTTTCGAGAATAGGGTCGAGTGCGTCGCGTAGCTCAAGAAGCTCCTCATCCGAGAGTTCGTTTTCTGTATCAATAGCTCTTAATTGTCCAAGAGAAAGCATAGTGGGTTCGGTGCCGATCATGAGATAAAGAAATCGTCACTAGCACGGTGGAGGGCTAATGACGATTTCTTTGCCACCGTGCAATGAAAATGACCGTAATCATTTCATTACGGCCATCATAAACCCGACATTAATTTCTATTGTGACGTTTATTTAAAAATAAACGCTATGGTGCTTTTGTCCGCTTTTTTGCATTCTTGAAGCGCGAAAGCGTCTTTCGGACAGCAGCGCCCTTATCTTTTGATTTGCTACGCCGACCGAGTTGTGAGGCCACATCTGCACTGCTCCTGCCATTCTCGATAACCTTTCGCACGCTCCAAGGATGTAGTTTAGAAAACTCTCGCTTTTTTGAGATGGATAATTTTCCCATTGATTTCTCAAGAATGTCGATATAATTATGCTCGACATTTTCTTTACGGACTCTCCTTGGTTTTCGAGTAGCCATTTCTTTAACAATTCTAACCTTCTCATCGATATTTTTACTACGTCGGAATGGATGAATCGCCTCGGTATCGAAAGCTACGTCCTGCAAACGTTCAATACGTTCTTTTAGAGAAGCCCAATCTTCCGTAGAAAGCCTGCCGTAAATCGTGACCGTTAACGAATCGAGGGGTTCGCCAGAAATGCGTGGATGCTCAAATTCACCTTTGGCAACGGGGATAACCTGCGGATCGATTCGATAAGGTGCAAAGTATAGGCCATTAGCTTCTGGATAAAAAGGGTTTTCAAGGATGTTGCGGAAAGGTGGCGGCAAATGGAATTTTTTAATCAGGCCTTCAATGAGGCGCATTTTCTCGATATGAATTTTAATTGCTGGTTCGAAATTATACCCGTCGGTTCTCCTCGATTGCTCCAACTCCATATCGAGTCTTATCGTTTCGATCAAAAATTCATCAAAATCTGGCGTAGCGCGAAGCGTTGCTAAACGTTCTCTATATCGCAGGCCGATTTTTTTATAGTCCACCGTAGTTACTTTATTATCCGACATTTTTCGACATTTTTCCATCGACTTAACAAGTCGTCGGAACGATGTTACATTGAAAGCACAACTTAATATAAGTCGCCTAAATCTTTGAGCAATCAGGGCATGGCGCGAAACACCCTAGACGATACCAAACTCCACGTTTGGCCACTCGTCTAGGGTCATGGCTCGAAAGGGCTATGGAGCCGCAAGGCTCAGGCACAGCGTGGAGTTTTGTGTTATTGAGGCCGATCTCCACGCCATGGAATAAAAATTTTAATAAAAATATCATGGCAAATTTATCTTCAATAGTTGTTCTTCTCCAACTTGTTTTGACGCTGCTTTCAAACCCCAGTACGGCCAATAGTGCGCAGGCACAGACCCTTGCCACCCAAGCGATCAGTATGGCTACTCAAGCGCTACAATCAAATACTTCACCCTCAGTTAATTCATCGAGCTCAACGTCTCAATCCACATCCCAACCAAACACAATCGTTTCTACGCCCTCCAACTGCCCCTCAGAAATTATCAACGCGAGCCAATTATCATTAGTTCCGGCAGGATGTCCAACGCCTACTATTTTGGATCAGCAAACGCAATTCGCAAACGAGAGCTATCTCAGCTTTGACAGTGAGGCGATAAATAACTCAACACAAAATCTATATAGTCTGCAAACGCGCTATGCTCAACTCCGAGCAACAGTTGGGGCGGGAACTGGTATGAGTGAATATACGGGAGAGCAAAATCTATTGAGTGCGCTTTACAATCCCTTATTGCAAGCTGCTCAAATCACTTTGCAAAATGCAGAGGCGCAACAGAAGATTGATCAAGCCCGCTCTGTTGGTGCGAGCATCGAATCCCAGATTGAATATGAACAATCACAAAATGAAGAATGTTCTTCTTCTTCCAATCTAAGCGAAGCGGGTGGAGTACAAGGTCTCCAAGCGCAAGAGAAGGCGAATGAGTGCGTCGCTTCCGCAGAAAAAGAGGCGAATGATATTCAAAGCGAATAGCCCACACATCACCCATGCCGGAAGCAAAAGAATCGTACAAAGGAGTTTGGATAGGTCTAGGAATAGTAGCATTTATTATTTGGGGCGTTGTTATTATCTCCGAAAATTCTTCCAGTAGCGCTAACGGAGGTCAAGGTTATAATTTGGAGCATGGCAGCTTCTCCGTTTATTTCCCCGATCAGCCGACTTACTCCTCAGCCTCTCAAGAGCTTACAAAGGGGAATAGCGTATCTGATGACAATTATTCTTGGGGGAGTATTGGTAACGGTATAAATAATCCCTCTCTTGAGGCGACTCACATTGCATCCGCATTCGCTGGTTCAGCCGCGTCCGCCGATGCCGATCTTGAAGCCGAGCTTCAATACACCGGGACTTCCGGCGGTTCCAAAGTTGTTTCTTCGAGTTTAACAACCTTTAAGGGCTACCCGGCCATAAAATATATTAGCTCCAATCAGGTTGATCAATCACAGCCGATTCTATATCAATCAGGAATGGATGTATTGAAGGGAAATGATTTATACATGCTTGATTATTTTTATTGGGAAGGACAAGAAGATCAGCAGTTAGAGAACACATTTTTATCTTCATTAAGTTTTACAACGTCCAGCAACAATAGCGCACCGCAATCACAACAGAACTCGTCGCCAACCGTTCAGCAGCCTCAAAATACTTCACTGAACGCAAGCGAGGGCCTTACGCCATCTCTTATTAATCAAATCGAGCCAACTATCGTTGAAATAAATTGCTACGCATCTAATTCAAGCGTTGTGGTCAGTGGATCGGGTGTTTCATTTCGTTCGAATACCAAGAACATTGCTTCAACTAATATAGATATTGAAACGAATTTTCACGTTCTTGCAGAAGCAGAATTGGCAAGCCAAGGTGGGCCATTGCCTGCTTGTTACGCCGTATATCCTGAGCCTCCAAACTTTGGTTATAACGAAGGCTATGGAGACTATAAGTTAGCTTTAATCGATTCTCATTATAACCCAAATACATACGAGGACGCTGCTATTTTTGCTCTCGATACGCCGCTTCCGTCGTCAGTTACATTGAGTCCTATTCCCGCCATTAACAATCTGCCAGAATTTCCACATTCAGGATGTTCTAATGTAAATGTTGGAGACACTGTTACCATATTTGGCTATCCTAGCTCCGGCAATCTTCTCGGTATTTCAGAAACCGTAACCCAAGGAATCATAAGCGGGATTCTTCCCGGCCCAATCTATAAAACCAACGCAGCAATCGACCATGGCAATTCTGGTGGTGTTGCTATCTTGAACAAGGGGCCATGTATTTTAGGTATCCCGACGCTCGGAGAATCTGGACTCACGGCGGGGATTGGATATATCCAAGCCTATACCTTGGCCGCTCAATCAACGAATTAATTTATCATGCAAGTGAATACGAAATGCGGATAACTACAAAAGTGGTTGTTCAACCTGATTTATCTCCAAAATCTCGATTTGTATTGGCTTTAGATTCTCGTCCAAGGAAGCCGTACATTTCACTCGCACTATCCCTTTATAAATAAAGAACTGATACAATTTTTCTGGATTATCGCCTCCCAAATGATAAGATACTCGTGTTCCGTCGTTGAGATAAAAGCTGCCTCGGTTAGTAGATTTTGCGAGAGAGTTCAAAACTCCCGTAAGCCACATTTCCTTTGTAACCGTAGTAACGATTTCCTCTACCTCAAAAAACTTTTTCTCCGACAAGGTTATTTTTTCCTCTATGCTTTCTTTTTCTGATTTCGCTTTAAGAGTGGTACTATCAATTTTCCCTTCCGCGAGCGATCCAGTAATTTTATTCAAGTCTTGTTTTATCATGCCGTCTTTATAAATCTGATAGATTTCCAACGGTACTTCTAGGGTGACATTTTCACAGTTGGTTATCGTAATACTCTGCTGTACTCCGTTTATCTTTTCCGTATAAGGCTTATTTTGTACGTGCTTTGTCGTCGTAGCTACGCCAATTATCGCTTTCACAACCTTAAAGGAAGGCTCTGCTATTCCCGTCATCGCCGCCGCAAGCATTATTCCATCCTTATTCTGAACGGCTAGATTCCATGCTTCTATAAGAATATGGAATGTTCCTTTTCCAACTCCCGTAACTCGCAAATTATGACGCGCCTCAGGATTTTGAAGTATCGCAATCTTCCCATATGCGCTGGACAGCCCTTGTAGAGCTGGAATCATATCCTCTAAGGACATAGTTCCGTCTTCTACGTCTTTACCATCGTACTCTATTTCAATTTCAACTTTCTCCATTTATATTTTTATTATACAGGTTCGATATTACAAAGTATATAATTCCCTTGAAATGCATCTACCCGAGCGCAGGTATTCAATAAATAGGAATTTCGCCAGAATCAATTAAGCGTTTTACCAGCTCTGGATGCCTCCGAATATAACGCGAAGCGTACCGTTCGGGTCGTGATGACTGTCGATAAGGAAGCTTGATACATTTTCGGCAGAGCATTGCCTCAAGACTCTCGTCAACATAGAGGCATTTCACCCTCCGAGTGCACCAAGTGCAGATGAAATAGAAGATAAAACCCCTACCGAGGTTTGAGGAGATATAATCAAGCTCTTGGCAGTATTTATAAAGCTCACCGGAAGGGATGCCGAGCATTGAGCGTATGGGTGAGTGTAGAGGGTCGCTGAAAAGCTTTTTATAATAGTCTGCGTCCGAGAGCGTTCTCATCACGGGTCGTCGATTACCCTTGAATAGTTCCCACGCATAGCGACGCATGTAATCGTTGATATGTATGCGGGCTCGGATAGCTCCCTTGCGTTGTTCGTATGTGTTTTGAAACATTGTTTTTGATTCAGGGGGACGTACGGAATTACTAGCTGATCTCTAAGAGCTTAAAGCGATCAACCCCTTAATTTCTCTAATAGTGAGGCTTTGGCGATAGATTTCTTTTTATGAGGCCGCCTTATCCTGCATTCCTTCTTACTAGGTTCAATCTTAATCATGTGTATTAGCGGAGGAGGATTTCTAGCTAATTCTCGTCATTTCTCGATCTTTTATCACCTCACCCCATTTCAAAATGAAGCTTTCCAGCTGGTTCCAACTTTCCTCAACCATCTCCACTTGAGATTTTCAATGTTCATATAGGTATACTTCGGAATCCATGACTCGTAAAACTTTCTTTATCGTCCCCGGTTTCAAGATGTCATCTACGAGCCGTTCGTTTTTTTGGCTTCGAAGATTTTTGGAGCAAAAAGGTTTTAGGGTATCGATCGCGCCTATCACATGGAATTATCGGACGATGAACGATTATGTCGCCGAGTTCAAGGGTTTTTACAAGAAAAACAGATCGGAAGAAAATTATCTGCTTGGTTTTTCTTATGGTGCGGTGATCGCCCTCTTGTCGGCGAACGATCTTCATCCTAAAAAAGTCTATCTTTGTTCGCTGAGTCCCGATTTCAAGGAGGATCTTCCGATGATGAAGTCTCCCGAAATGAAATCTTGGATCGACCGGTTCGTCGGCAAGAGGAGACTGGCTGAAATCAAGCAACGCAGCGGCAGGGAAGCGGCTCAAAATCTGCAGATCCCCTCGGTTGTATTTTATGGAGGATTCGAAGGGAAAAAATTCCCTTCGCTCAGAATACGGTGCGAAGAGACGGCAAGCTTGGCGAAACGTTCGAAGCTGGTTGTGGTGAAGGACGCACCCCATGATATCAGGTATCCGGAATATCAGAAGGCCATTCTGAGGATATTGAAATCCATATAATCAATTGATGGCTTCATGTAAGTGTTGTTTGTGCGGTTATTTTGATATGATGTAAGTATGAAAACAGAAAATCCAGGGAAGGAATTTTTGGAATACTTGGCGGCAAATGAAGGGAAACCGATCGATCCTGCGGTTGCGGGCGCGGCGCGGCAGGAGCTCGCACAAGGCGAAAAGACCGATTTTGAATTCGATACGAAAGCGTCGGACCATGAGGTGGGCGCCGTAAATTATCCTGAAGGATCGCTTTTTAAAACCGATATTCCCGATGGCGAACTTTCGGAAGCGATCGAAAAATTAAAAGATGCAAGAAAGATTTTGATCGACGGTTTGACGGTCGAACCCGTGCCGGAACTTTTCAGGGATCCTCAACATGTTACATTCGGGGAACTCGAGGAGAATTCGGCGATACTGCCCGAAGCGACGCGAAATGCTCTGGAGATTATTGGGCGATATGCAAAGATAGGACCCGAGATCTCGCTCTATGACATGCCGGATCTTATAAAAGACTTCTTACGTAAGTTGGATGCCATAGAGACGCATCGTGATAATCTTGAAAAACATCGCAGCAATACGTCGCGGTAAATTCCTTCTTTCGCGGTTCTTGCTTTAAATTCAGATATGTGTTTGAATTTTCTTCAGAGAAAGGAGCAGCCCTATGGTACAAGAGATGAGGGGCCGTGATGGTCAGCACAAGCGGCGTTTGCCGCCTCCACAGCAGATGCGGTTTCGGTACGTCTCACGAAGCTGGTATTGCATAGCTTCGTTCCGTCGACGTCACCGTCGTCATTCCACCATGATCATCGTTCATGATTCCTTCTGGGGCCAGCGAATTTGTTGGTTCTAGCGGCAATGCCAAATGCCATAAACCCCCGCGTTCAGGAAACCCCGCGCTTCCATGAGGCGGGGTTTCTTTTTCTACGAGAGGCCTCTGCCTGGCGTTTGACAATATTTTATATCATGCCATAATTCAATTCGCAGATAGGTTTTTAGCGGATCAAAAAGATCCGAGAGGAGGGGATTATGGGTTGGTGGAGTTTGTTCGTTAGAGCTGGTTTCATGGGAGCGATTCTCATGATCGGCGGCGCAGGCGTCCTGTTTCTGATGCTGCGCGAGATCGTTCGTTCGAAGCGGGCGAGGAAGATCATTTTCTTCGTCATGGCGATCCTGCTCTTTGTCCTTGTGTTTCTCTTCGGCCCGCGCTGGAATCCGATGTAGGATTCTGCGGTGGATAGCATATAAGCAAGGCGGACTTTCCGAGGGAAGTCCGCCTTTTTCATGACTATAAAAAGGGAATACTAAAAGCGGTTTTATGCGAAATTTTTGATCACATCGAGGACGATGCCCTGGATCGCGAAACCAGTATTGCCTTTGCGGACGATGATGGGCTGCATCTTCTTGTTGGCGGGCTGGAGACGGATCTGGCCGTTTTCGGCGAAGAACGTTTTGAGCGTCACGTCATTGTTGTCGATGAGCGCGACCACCTTCTCGCCGTTATTTGCGGTCGCCTGATGACGTACGAGCACGATGTCGCCGTCATTGATGTTCTCGTCGATCATACTTTGACCGACGACCTTCAGGGCGTAGATATTCTTCACTTCCCGGGGCAGGCGGTTACGCGGCACGGCGATGATCTCCTGCTGTTCGAGCGCCATGATCGGAGTTCCAGCTGCAATGAGACCCTTGAGCGGGATCTGTACCATCTGCTCCGCGGTGTTCACGCTGATCCCGCGCGGCTGGTTATCGTCTTTCTGAAGATAACCTTGCTCCTCGAGCGCTTTCACATGATGATGCGCCGTGGAAACCGAGGAGAGCTTGAGATAGGTCTTGATCTCTTCAAGCGAAGGCGCATACCCATTTTTCGCCTGATAGGCCTTGATGAAATCGAGCGTTTCTTTCTGGCGTTTTGTTATGTTGGTCATAGATTTATGTGTCATTTGTCATTCCGAGCTTTGTTTCTGTCGTCCCCGCGCATGCGGGGATCCAGTTTTTTCTGGGTTCCCGCTTTTGCGGGAACGACAGAGAAATTCGGAATGACACACTTTCGATTTATTTTCGACTACTTAACTATAACAAGCATACCGCCGCTTCGTCAAAAGGGCAGTTATCCACAGGGGAAAAATCGGCAAAATATGAGGTTTTTATTGGGCAATGTCGATCCTCTTGAGGATACTATCAACCTGAACGTATAGGTCATTCACGGTGCCGTTGTTTACGAGGCGTGCATCGGCAAGCTCGATGCAGCGTGCAAGATTCTGCTTGTTCGGATCGGTTGCATGCATTTCGCGCGCTTCATCGGCGATGAATTTTTCGAAAGGTATTTTGTCGGTTTCGCTTGCGCGCAGGGTAATGCGTTCATAACGGAGCTTTGGATCGGCATCCACGGCAAGGAGGTGGAAATTTCCGTTTTGTCGAAGCGATAAGATCTCGCCCTCGGTGCGGAGCGATTCAATGACGGCATCCTGCCCCGCGCTTTTTGCTTCGTTATAAAGCATCTCGGCGATGTAGCTTGGTGAGTGGGTCGAACGCATATCGTTTGCGATCATGGTCATGCTGTCGCGATCTACCGGAAGACCGCGCCGTTCGATCTCACGGATGATGAAATCGCGCGCAGAATAGTGAACAAATCCTTTGGTCGTAAGATAATCGACGACCGTTCCTTTTCCGGCGCCCAAGGTTCCCGTGATGCCGATGATAATCATATGCTATACTTATATCATGAATTCCGAACGATTGGAAAAACCGTTTTTTATCGTGATGCTCATTTGTGCGATCGTGCTCGCGGCGTTCGTTTTTCTTCCCGAGCTGAACGTGATCGTCCTCGGTGCGGCATTCGCGATATTTTTCCATCCGATCTATCTCCGCATCCAGCGCGGCATGCCGAACCATGACGGTCTTGCGGCATTTCTCACGATCCTCCTTGCGGCGATCGTGATCGTGGTGCCGCTTACCATGTTCGGTTACGCATTGTTCTCCGAGGCACAGGGATTGTATGCCCATCTTGCTGCCGGGGGGATTTCTTCGCTTGAAAGTCTCGTCACTGCAAAACTAGGAAGTCTGATGGAAATTTTCCATCAATCCAGCGGCACGTTCGCGTTTGCGAATTTTAACGTGAGCCAATATGCGACGCAGGCCATGGGAACGATCGTGGCGAACGCCGGTAATTTCCTCTCGAGCATGGGCATGGTCGCGTGGACGTTTTTCCTGGCGTTCTTCGCATTCTTTTATTTATTGAAGGATGGTGGAAAATTGCGCAAGCTTATCGTGCGCGGTGTGCCGCTGACGGATGAGCGCGCGAACGAGATCGTGCAAAAGATGGTGGATACGACAACATCCGTTGTCCGCGGGTCGCTTCTCATGGCAATCGTATGGGGCGTTGTGGTCGGCATCGAATTTCTGATATTCGGCGTTCCGAATCCTGTTCTGTGGGGCGCTCTTTCGGTGCCGATCGCTTTCATTCCGGTCATTGGAGTCTCACTGATCGTCATTCCCGGTATCCTCTATGTGGCCCTCGTCGCGGGAATTGTGAAGGCGATCATCTTTGCGGTCATCGCATTCATCGTTTCCATGCTTATGGAGAATATTTTGCATCCGCTTTTCATAGGGCGCGGTACGCATATCCATCCCTTGCTTCTTCTTTTAAGCGTGCTTGGCGGTCTTTCGTTCTTCGGTCCGATAGGCCTGTTCCTCGGTCCATTGGTGCTGAGCTTTTCGCTCACGCTGTTTGAAATCTATCCGACACTTATCACGGATAGGGCTGAAAAATAGGACATCGGTATTGCCGATTCTCCGGTATTGCGGTAATCTGAGCAGGCGGAAAAATCAGTACTGCCGTTGTAGCTCAGCTGGTAGAGCAACTCCATGGTAAGGAGTAGGTCGCCGGTTCAAATCCGGCCAACGGCTCAAAACAAAAAGCGAGGCCATCCTCGCAATTTCCTATCAACTGATTTTTTGGTATCATTAAAAAATGACAGCTATGGAACAAATCATCAAAGATCTTGAAGCGGACCTCTCGGTCGTTGTCGCAAAATTAAAAACGGATATCGGCGGCATTCGCGGCAATCGGCCATCCGCGGATGCGATCCAGAACATCACGCTCAGTTTATACGACCGGACGCTCAGTATCCGTGAACTTGGATCGATCTCGATACTTCCGCCGCGGAGCATCCAGATAACGGTTTGGGACAAGGATGCGGTAAATCCGATCATGAAGGCGATCGAGGCGGCGCATATGGGGCTTACGGCGTCGAATGATGGTACGACTATCCGGGCGACGGTTTCGGCGTTGGGCGATGAGCGTCGGGATGAGCTCACAAAACTGGTAAAGAGAACAGCGGAGACCGCACGCATTCAGCTTCGCGCGCGGCGCGACGATATCATGAAGCGCGTGAAAGACGGCGAGGCGGCGAAGGAACTGACGAAGGACGACGTTTTCAAGGGGAAGGAAAAGATCCAGAAAGTGATGGATCGGGTGAATGCCGAGATCGAAAAGATGGTTGATGAAAAATTGAACGAATTAGGGGAATAGTCACCATTCTTGATCCTTTCATCCCGGCATTCGCCTGCGTTCCGGCGGGGATTCGGTGCTCAGAATAATTTGGGCGCGCTTCCTTGCGGTTGCGCGCCCATTTTTTAGAACTATGCGCCGATGGAGAGAATGAGCAGGATGATCCCTAACAGAACACAAGCTCCACCAAAGGCACTGACGGGGTGAGGTCTCGGAATGAGTGCGCTCACGAGCGGTACGATCACAAGCAGAACACCTACTACCACCATCCAGATCATAGACGCCTCCTATTTCTCGCCTACTCTTACCGATTTATTTTAGGCACGTTATTCTATGATCGTCAAGTATCGCAGAGACGGAGAGTTTGGTATGATTGTCTTACTGAAACTTTGGATCCTGGTTTTTCGTTTCCGTAAGGAAAATTTTGCCGGAATGATAACTTTTTTATGATCATTTTTATTCTTGTTCTTGTTGGTCTATCGATATTGATTCTCGGCCATGAGGCCGGGCATTTTTTGTGCGCAAAACTTTTCGGGCTGAAGGTGGATGAATTCGGTATTGGATTTCCGCCGCGGATCTGGGCGAAGAAAAAAGGGGATACGGAATACAGCGTGAATTGGCTGCCATTCGGCGGATTCGTACGCATTTCGGGTGAGCGCGGCGAATTTGCCATGGTGGAGGACGATCCGACCCTGATCGCGGGCGGAGAAAAAAAGGAGCCAGTTGACCATGAGCGGTTGTTTTTTGCGCAGCCTGCATGGAAGAAAAGCATCATTATTCTTGCGGGTATCGTCTTCAACTTCATCTTTGGATGGATCCTGGTCTCTGCTGTTCTTATGGTCGGGACGCCGAAGGCGCTGGTCATAACCGCGACCGAACCTGGTTCGCCGGCGGCCATGGCAAAGATCGCGCAGGGCGATATCGTAAAGAATTTCACTGATTCGCAGAGCTTCATCAATTACGTCGATGCGCATCGCGGACAGCCGACAGAGATTGCTTTGCTCAGGAATGGCAAGGAAGTGGACGTGACGGTCACGCCGCGCATGAACGTCGGACCGAATGAAGGTCCGATCGGCGTTGCGCTTTCCGAGGGCGGGACGGCGCGTGAGCCGTTCTTTCAGGCATTGTGGGACGGGCTCAGGACGTCATTCATTCTCGCCGGGATGATATTCCAGACGCTCTGGCAGCTGATCAAAAATCTTTTCGTACATGCGTCGCTTCTCACGGGCGTCGTCGGCCCGGTCGGTATTTTCGGAGTTGCCGAAGAAACGGGAAGCATCGGCGCTATCTATCTTGTTCAATTGCTCGGCATCATTTCGCTGAATCTCGCGGTCGTGAATCTCATTCCGTTTCCGGCGCTTGATGGCGGCAGATTTCTCATGATCATCATTGAAAAGATAAAAGGATCGCCGATACCTGAAAAAGTGGAAGCGTGGATCAACGGCCTCGGTTTTGCGTTTCTCTTGTTGCTCATGATACTGCTTACCGTTCGAGACGTCAGGGGATTGTTGTAAAATTTTGATAAAGAAATAGGGGACCAGCATGACTGGTCCCCATTGTTTATCCTAACTATTTGTTCTTTGCGAGAGCCTTGGAGCGCTTGCGCTCAGACCTCGCCGTGAATCCGAAATGGCAAACGAGATCCCTCATGTCTTCGTAGCGATCTCTCTCGTCTCGGATATCGGCCCTCAAGCCGTTGAATTTTACGACGAGACCGGAAGCTTCGGTGCAGGTAGCGAATTCGTTTACGCCAAGGTTCTCGATCTTATCCTTGAGTTCCATGATGGTTTCAAAGATCTCGTCCATCTTGGCGTCAACCAACGGCTGCATCATCTCGATGGCTTCTCTGTCCCGAGAGCCGGGTGCGGTCACACCGACGAATTCCAGGAACTGCTTTTCCAGTTTGCTCCAACGGTGCAGGCGGAACAGGGAAATGATCGCTGCACACGGAAAGAGGGGAAGCAGTACCCCTGTTACAGCCATGAAATTCGAGGGAAGGGGGAAGAAGAAGTTATTCAACTCGACGATCCCTGTGGCGATCATGGCAAGCACGAGCAATACGGTCGTGCATTTTTTGAAAAAGTCAGATCTCTCATCCAACATGACGCTTCTCCTGTCCAGGCCTAGCCGACCCGGATTCTTCGGGGATAGCCTCCCCGAAAGGCAGATTTACAAACCGGCTTAGTCAACCGGATGCTGGAACAAATATAACATATTTATTATATATTTGTCAACTTCCGGGGAATATAACTATTTGAATGCTGTTCCCTGATATGGTTCGGAGGTCATGTGCTGTTGCGGATAAGTTATAATAAAAAGATGAGAAAGGTTTCAGGTATTCTTGGGTGGTACGGGGTCATTGCGACGCTCGGAGCTTATCTTTTTGTGAGCTTTTCTGTTCTTTCTCCGACAAGTCTTCCGTATCAAGCGCTTAATCTTACGGGTGCATTGGGTGTTACGATAGAAACTTACTATCGGAAAGACTATCAGCCATTCTGGCTTAACCTCATTTGGATGATGATTGCCTTGGCGGCGATCATCAATCTCTTCGTTCATCTGAAATAAGGTTTAGTTTTAAAATTTGGCTACTCCCGATCGTTGCGTTCAGAACGCGAAAAATATGGAGGGAATATTTTTCTCTTCATTTGCGATCGCGGAGCCGAGATCTTCTCCTGAGGCGATTCTGCGGAAGGATCACAAATATCCTATCTTCTTCAGCCAATCCTCGTTTTCCCATTCCCAGAGTTTCTTTGCCGCAAGGAATGCTTCGAAATCATGCCGCCAGGCGGGAAATTCTTTGAGTTCGATCTCACCTACAAGCTCGCTCCATGAGTGTGAACAGCCCCGTTGCGTGGGATTACCCCAGACGATGGCGATCTTCTCATTGCCGCCTTTTACCCGCCGCCGCGCGCCGCAACGGAGGCATTTTTGGATCTGATCGATGCGAAGGATCCAGCGTGCTTCGAGATCATCGAAATCGTTTTTCAATGCATCTACATAGGCCGATGTTTGGAGGCCGTAATCGCGATAGATCGATTGCGATGTTTTGATATCCAAAACGCCAAGCCGTCCGTCGATCCGTGCGAGCGCGTCAATGGTGCCCGCGTAGCGTTCATCATGGTTTACGATCCGCCGCTCGATATTTTCCGGTAATACCTCGATGCGATTGGCTTCAATGAACGATAGTGCGGCGTTCACGGCAGGCGCGACCGATTCCGGTATTTCGGGATCTTTTCCGAGAAGCGCCGCTTCGACGGTCTCGTGGACCAGCGTGCCTTCTTTTGCCGATTGCTCAGTGGCCTCCTGCGCCGCTTTGAAGCTCGGTGCTGCGCCGTAATACCGGTAGAGCGCCGGCTTCGCTTTGATACCCACGATCTTCGTGACGCGCGGATACCATACGTCCTCGATCGTATAGCCGCATTGTTCCTTGAAATCTTCAATGTCCTGATATTCGCTGAATGCCATAATAGTTAAGATATGATAACACGTTTCTTTGCAATAAAAATGTCATTCCGAGTTTTGCAAGAAATCTGGCTTAGCAAGTGCCTCGGAGATGTCTCGCGCGGCTCGACATGACAGATGATTTATCTTATCAGCTTATCCGTCATTTTTACGATGTCGCCGGCACCCATCATGATGATCACTTTATTCGAGAGGGGAGTGCCATCAAGTGCCAGAACGGCCTCTCTCAATTTTTTGGGATCTGCAAGATAAAAAATCGGTTTGCGCGGCTGTTTTTTCTGGATTGCGCGCACGAGCGCCGCGGAATCGCGATTCGGGATGACCGTATCACGGCCGACAACATGGTAGATCGGCAAGATGAGCGTTTCGTCGGCGCCATTGAAGGCGGTCTGAAACTCTTTAAAGAGGAGTGCCGTCCGCTGGACTTGATGCGGCTGGAAGACGCAGAGTATCTTTTTCTTTGGGAATTTTTCGCGAAATGCCTGAAGCGTCGCCGCGATCTCGGTCGGGTGATGCGCGTAATCGTCGAAGACTGGTGCACCTTTGAACTTTCCGCGAAGCTCCATGCGGCGATATGCCCCGCGATAGCCGTGAATAGCCGAAAGAACATCCTTTTCTGGAATTTCGAGGAACCTGCCGAGCTCATAGATGGCGGTAGCGTTCGAGATATTATGCGCGCCAGGAAGAGAAATGACTTCCTTTATTTTTTTAGCCGCCGCGCCGGTCGCGGCATACCAGGCGACCGTCACTTCATTTTTCTTTGCGGTCGTGGCAATGCGATCGTGCAGGCTCCACAATACGGCATTTTCGCGATTTAAGATCATGAGACCGCCCGGTTTCACACGCGACAGGAATTTCAGGAATGCCACTTTCACGTTATTGAAATTTTTGTAGAAATCGAGATGTTCCTTGTCGATGTTCGTGACGATCGCGACGGTAGGGGAATAGGCGGTGAACGCCGCGCCGAAATCATCTGCCTCGATCACGAGATAGTCGCTCCCGCCGATACGGATATTCTTTCCTCCGAATTCTTTAAGCGTCGTACCGATGAGCACGGTCGGGTCGCATTTTCCTTTCATAAGCGCAAGCGCCGCAAGCGCCGTGGTCGTGCTTTTGCCGTGCGAGCCCGTGATCGCGATCGTAGCATATTCTTCCGTTAATTTTCCCATGATCTCCGCATAGGTGAGCGTTTTGATGCGGAGTTTTTTTGCGGCAAGAATTTCCGGATTATCCTGATGGATGGCCCGATTATAAATCACGAGATCGAAATTGGGTTTTATGTTTTCTTTTTTATGGCCAATGGTCACCTGGATCCCTTCTTTGCGGAGCGCTGCGATCAGCTCGCTCGGCGTCGTGTCAGAGCCTGCGACGCGCCAGCCTTTTGCATGATAAAGCCGCGCAAGAGCACTGATACCGATACCGCCGATACCGATGAAATAAATAAACCTCTGATTATCGTTGTTTTTCATTTTTTATAGTGTTTTTAAAAAGGGGATTGGGTCGATATCTTTTCCGGTAGGATCCGGACCGCATCCATTTCTATTTTGCATCGAAAATCCGTTTTCGTCGAATATTGAAAGATGAAGATGGACACCGAACTCATATCCGGTTGTGCCGACCGTTCCGATCGCTGTGCCTTTTTTAATCTTCATTCCCGGTGATACCGCGATCGTGCCGAGGTGAGCGTACCAGAACACGGTATCTTTTGCATCATCCTTCACGGCGACATATTTTCCAAATCCAAGATGATAGCAGTAATTGTCCTGATCGCCGGTCGCAAAAACGGTTCCGTCCACCGGTGAATAGATCTTTTCTCCATAGTTCGCAGCAATGTCGATCCCGTCATGCCAATGGTTTACGTAAAGATAGGCATAGGGTGTGACACCGTAGCCTTGGGTGATATAGCTCCTGCCTTCGCCATCCGGGCTGAAGAAGTTAACATCAACATATGGAAGTCCATCATAAACCGTATTGTTCGATGTGGTGGTAAATAGGGATGGAAAATGGAGCGAACGCATCGATAAAACAAGATAGTTCAGGAGAATTACGACGCAGAAAAATAAAAAGATAAAGCCAAGCCCTTTTTTCATCGTTCTATCCTAATGGTTCAAGAGAAAAAAGTCGACTTAGAACGGTAGGGAATGGTCGTTTTTGATGTTTCTTTATATATACTATCTGTCGCACAATATATGTTTTACGACGTATGTATATAAAACCAACTATGCGCTCATCTTACAACAGATATCCTATTAACTAAGACTTCGTAGATTTGATATATCAGCCGCAAAATGAGCTATCTTTCCTCGATTTTTTATTCTTCCTGTCATTCTGTCTTCTGAGCCTATCGAAGATCTCCATTTTCTTTAATTCTTCTATCCTTTCAATTTTCTGCGCAGGGTCGGAATTATCTTTTCGGTGTCTTGTTCGCCAAGGACGATCGCCTCATAGCCATTGTTCGTGAGAAAATAATCGGTCCAGCTTGCGTATTTCTCGAGATATGGCCGCAGGACGATATCGGCGTCCCGTGTTGTTGCGATCGCCAGATGATAGCACAGGATATTGATCGCCGTTTTCAGGGTTTCGCTGATGGTTTTGATCTTTACATTTTTCATGTCCTTGCCCTGTGGGACGCCATTAAGATCGACCGCGAGAACGACATCGGCACCCATCTGTCGCACAATATCGTCCGGTACGGGGTTTGAAACACCGCCATCGATCAGTATTTTGTTCTTATATGCGACCGGTTTGAATGCTCCCGGAATCGCCATGCTTGCGCGAAGCGCCGGTGCGAGCTTTCCGGTTTCAAATACAAAAGGAATGCCGGCTTTAAGATCGGTTGCAACCGCACGATACGGGATTTTCGTATCGCTGAATTTTGCACCTTTCAGCCATTCATTCAAAAGACGCTCCAATTTTTCTCCTTTAATGAGCCCGCCGGACAAGGAAAATTCGAACATACTGATGAATTTTTCGGTCTTGTTTCCGCTGGTCAGTTCTTCAAGCTGTGCGATATCCTGATGCAACGCATAATATGCGCCGACCCAGGCGCCGACGCTCGATCCCGCGATGTAATCAACGGGGATATTATGTTTTGCGAGCGTCTTTAAGACGCCGATATGATAGAGGCCGCGCGGTCCGCCGCTTCCGAGCGCCAGACCGAGCTTTTTCCGTTTTTTCATGGGTAATGATATTATAACTTATATATGGAACTTTATAATACTCTTTCACGGAAGAAAGAAGCGTTTCCCGCGCCGGAAGAACAGCAAAAGATCCGTTTGTTCGTCTGCGGACCGACCGTTTATGATTATGCGCACATCGGCCACGCGCGTACCTATATCTTTTTTGATTTTTTCGTGAAATATCTGCGCTCGCAGGGCTATGAAGTCACCTATCTTCAGAACGTCACCGATCTTGACGATAAGATCATTGCACGTGCGGCTGAACGCAGCATAAAGCCCGAAGCGCTCGCAAAAGAGTTTTCTCGGGCATATCTGGAGGATATGCAGGCACTTGGCGTTGATGCGGTGAGCCGCTATGCTCCGGCGACGGACTTCATCTCCCAGATCGTCGCTCAGGTGGAACGGCTGATCGATAAAGGTTTTGCATATAAAATCGGCGGCGATGGATGGTATTTTGATATTTCCAAAGATGAAGACTATGGAAAATTATCCGGCCGGACCGTTGCGCAGGCCGAAGATGGAGTTTCGCGGATCGATGATGCTGGCGCCAAGCGGAACAAAGGAGATTTTTGTTTGTGGAAATTTTCGAAACCGGGAGAGCCCGTCTGGAAGACGGCGATCGGCGACGGCCGTCCTGGATGGCATATCGAGGACACGGCAATTTCCGAATATTATTTCGGTCCGCAATATGATATCCATGGCGGGGGGCTCGATCTGAAATTCCCCCATCACGAAGCCGAACTTGCCCAACAGGAATCCGCGTCCGGATTGAAACCCTTTGTACGATTCTGGATGCATACCGGATTTCTCACGGTCAAAGGACAAAAGATGTCGAAGAGCTTGGGTAATTTCATCACGATCAGGGATTTTCTCAAAAAATATCCCCCCGAAGTTCTGCACTGGATCGCGCTTGCGAACCATTACCGCTCCCCTGTCGATTTTTCCGACGAGCTCGCCCTGCAGGCGGCAGCGGCGCTCGAGAATCTTTCCAATCGCTATCTCGAACTGCGGGAGGAAGACCGCAAAGAGGAAAAACGAAAAGATCAGGGTACGTTATCGGTATGGAAAGAAAAATTCGATGCGGCGCTCTCCGACGATCTGAACACGCCCGTGGCGCTTGCGACCATGTTCGACGTGATCAAGGATAAAGACCTGTCCGCAAAAGAAAAACGGGTTTTGCTTGATTCGTTCAGTCAGACGCTCGGTCTGGACATGGTAAGAAAAAATGAGGAACTACCACCTTTTATCGTTGAAAAATTGGCTCAATATAACGAATGCAGAGCTAATAAACAGTTTATGCAGTCCGACGGCTTGTGGAAAGAACTGGAAGACTTAGGATACGAAGTACGGGATACGGAAAACGGTTCGCACCTTGTGAAGAAAATGTTTTAGATTTGTCATCGGCCGCGTAGGCGGATGACCCGTGCTTCTAGCATGGATGGTCCGCCTCCGCGGACCATGACAAAATTATAATAACGAAAGAATATGTCCATTCCATCCAAAAAATCCCAGCTTAAAATTCCGCCGCAGAATCTCGACGCCGAAGCCGCGGTCTTGGGCAGTATTTTGATCGATAAGAATGCGATCTTTCATGTCGCCGATATTTTGACGCCAATCGATTTTTATTCGCCCCAGCACGAGAAGATATTCGAAGCCATCCTTTCGCTCTATGAAAAACGCCAACCGATCGACGTGATGACGCTCACGACCTATCTCAAAGAAAAGGACGCGCTTTCTGAGGTCGGCGGATCGAGCTATCTTGCGGAACTTACGAATCAGGTGACGACCGCATCGCATGTTGCGCATTACGCGACCATCGTGAAGGAGAAAAAGACTCTGCGCGATCTGATCAGGGCTGCGGCGGAGATCACCGAAATGGCGTTCGTGCCGAAGCGGAACATGGAAGATCTGATGGATGAGATCGAGCAGAAGATACTTTCGATCTCGGAACATTCGCTTCCCCAGAACTTCGTGGCCGTGAAAGATGAACTCGCGACTGCGGCGGATCGCATTGCAAAGCTCCACGCGGGCGGCAACAAGCTGCGCGGCGTGCCGACCGGTTTTGCGGAGCTCGACACGATTCTTTCAGGCCTTCAAAAATCGGAACTCGTCGTGCTCGGCGCGCGGCCGTCGGTGGGTAAGACATCCTTGGCGCTCGACATTGCGCGTCAGGCGGCGTTCACCGGCGCTACGGTTGGTCTCTTTTCCCTCGAAATGTCGCGCGAACAGATCGTCGATCGCGTCATTTCGGCGACATCCCAGGTGCCATTGTGGCATATTTTGACGGGGCGTATCGAGGATGATTCGGAATTCGCCATGATACAGAGCGGGCTCGAGAAGCTTTCGAATGCAAAAATATTCGTCGACGATTCCCCTTCCCTTAATGTCATCCAGATGCGCTCTATGGCGCGGCGGCTTCAGGTCGAGCACGGACTTGATCTCTTGATCGTTGATTATCTCCAGCTTATTCGGCCGCGCACCTCGAGCGATAACGTCGTTTCCCAGGTCACGGAGATCTCGCGCGGTCTCAAGGCGCTTGCCCGTGAGCTCAAGGTGCCGGTCCTGGCGCTGTCCCAGCTCTCGCGCGGCATTGAGCAGCGTGGTGGCATGCCGCGGCTGTCCGATCTCCGGGAATCAGGTTCCATTGAACAGGATGCGGATGTCGTTATGTTCATTTATCGTAAGGATCGCGATCAGAACGCAAGCTATGGCGAAGAAGAACAGGGTACAACTCAAATCATCGTTGCGAAACATCGGAACGGCGCTCTTGGTACGATTGATCTCAAATTCGATGCCGAACGAGCCACCTTCAAGACCATCGACAAGCGCTATTCCGCCGTGGACGCTCTGCCGCCGCTCTAAAGATCCAAGAACGATCGATATTGATTGATTGTTCTTGATATGAAAGATCCGCCTTCTGGCGGATCTTTCATATCAAATTCGCACTAAGCAAAAACTAAATTATCTTTATGATCCGCTCTTTCGGATATCGGACTTTCTTTTCAGCGGCATATTTATCATCCGTGGCGCGATAGCCAACAGGGCAAAGAACCTGTACGGTATATCCTTCCTTTGTCGCGCCGATGATTTCGCTGACTTTTACCGAATCGAATCCTTCCATGGGACAGGCATCGATTTTGTGTTGAGCTGCCGCATCAAGCAGGAATCCAAGCGCGATATAGACTTGTTTCGCGGTCCATGCCGCGATATCCCCCGCCGGTTTTCCGATGACCGCGCTTTCGAGAGCTTTTTTATATCCTGCGAGCGATTCATCCGTTACACCGCGCGCCGTTTTGATGGACTCTATAAAGTCCACAACATCCTGCTCGGTCGGCGCAAATTTCGATGCCAATGCGTAAAGATGCGATGCATCGGTAAGCTGTGTTTGTCCGTAGCCGGCATCTTTCACTGCGGTACGGATGGCCGGATCGTCGACCCGATAGAATTTCCATAACTGGAATCCGAACGAGCTCGGCGAGAGGCGCAAGGCCTCTTCAAGCATATCCGTTTCCGTGCTCGACAATTTTTGCTGGGCATCGAACTTTTTCGTGGCATAACGCCACGTGAGATTATTGAGATATTCCTCCATTTTGATGATGTGAATTTAATTTAAGATCGACTCGTTCAGTATACCATAGTCGTCAAGAGCCGATCTTTTTCAGCATTGCGACGAGGTATTGACGAATATTATATAACATGCTATAAAGATTCCAGGTTTTCATGGTCTCTGAGGAGGGACATAAGAAATGAGTACGGCAAGGTACGTTAGCGATGCGCGGCACGAGCTCAATCCGGATGCAAGAAAAGCATTCCGATCAGTTGCTGAAAAGCGGCTTGTCCAGGAAGCAAACAGTGTACTGAACGAGGCGGATGAACAATGCGACGATGATGAGCAGTTTCACGATCCCGGCGAAGATCATCTCTCTGCGCTCGCAGAAGGGCTGGACACCAACTTCGCCTGACGACTTGCCGGGCAAAAACGGAGGCTGTTCCATTACGGGGCAGCCTCTTTCCATATGAATATGATGCTATATTGACAAATATTATATAACATGCTATAAAGGTAATAGGGTTACGTAGTTATTTTTTTGTTTTCCGGAGGATGTCATGGGTTTGATCAGTTTGTTCAGAAAAGTGCGGCAGTATTATGCCGACAAGAAGCAGAAGAAGATCATCCAGGAGAAGCTCGCGGAGGCTCAGGCTGGATTAGCCAGTCTCAGGGAAAACCTGGGATCTATACTTCTCCTTAATGACGGGCATTTTGACAGCGTGGATCGCGATCGGATCGCAGAGCTCAAAACACTCATCAAGACCCGGAGCGAGGATGTCTCTTCCCTTGAGGAGAAGCTGGTCAAATTGGCCTGATCCTCTCCGGACAAAAACAAAAAACGGAGGCTGTTCCATTACGGGACAGCCTCTTTCCATATGAAAAACCGCTTCGCCAAATGAGACGATGCGGTTTTTGATCAATATCGAACCCTGATGGCGGGGTTCGATATTGGCGTGCAATGAGGATTAATCTTCTCTTGTTGCCTTTTTCCGGTCGCTTTCGTTCAGATATTTTTTCCGGATGCGGACATTCTTCGGTGTGATCTCCACCATTTCTTCGTCGTCGATATAATCGAGCGCATCCTCAAGCGTGAGCGTGATAGGAACTTCAAGCTGGTCAAGAAGACCTTCGTTCTTGGCGCGGAAGTTCGTAAGCTGTTTCTCACGCGCGACATGCACCATGACATCGCCTTCTTTCGCGTTTTCACCGACCACCATGCCTTCATAGACCGCTACGCCAGCAGAAATGAAGAGTTTGCCTCTCCCCTGCGCCGTGATCAGTCCATAATTGTTCGAAACGCCGGCCTGGGTCGCAACGATCGAGCCATGCGGGATGGAAGTGATGTCGCCTTTATACGGTTCATAGCCCGTAAAAAGCGTATTCATGATGCCCATGCCTTTCGTTGCGGTGATGAACTTGTTTCGGATGCCGATGAGGCCGCGTGTCGGAATCGCAAAATCAATATGGGAAATATGATTGTCATCTGCGCGCATGTCCTTCATAACGCCGAGCCGCTTACCGAACATCTCAATGACCGTGCCGGCAAATTCATCGGGCACCTCAATTGTCGCAAGCTCCATTGGCTCGAGTTTTTTCCCGTCTTTCTCTTTGAAAATGACCTGCGGTTTCGAAACTTCGATCTCAAATCCTTCGCGGCGCATCTTTTCGATGAGGATCGCGAGATGCAGTTCGCCGCGGCCGGCAACGACCCAACGGTCGGATGTTCCGGTGGGTGTTACCGACAATGCTACATCGGTTTCCAGCTCCTTTTCGAGCCGGTCCTTCAGGTTGCGTGACGTCGTGAAGGTACCTTCTTTGCCGCGGAATGGCGACGTGTTCACGCCGAACGTCATCTTGATGGTCGGTTCATCGATATCGATCGTCGGAAGCGCGACAGGATACTCCGGATCCGCGATCGTTTCACCGATCGAAACGTCCGGAATGCCGGCGATGGCCACGATATCGCCCGCCGTGGCTTCATCGACATCGACGCGATTCAGACCATCGAACAGCATGACTGAGGTCAGCTTTTCAAGCTTCACTTCGCCGCTGCGCGTAATATGTGCGACGGTCGAGCCTTTCTTGAGCGTGCCGGAATACAGACGCCCGATGGCGACCTTGCCTTTGTAATTGTCGTGCATGAGGTTCACGGTGAGCATCTGCGTCGTATCGAGCTCGCCTTTTTCCGGCGGCGCGATATATTTCACAATGGTCGCGAAAATCGGCTCGATATCGGTCATTTCTTCAAGATTCGGCGTGAGCCCGGCTTTTCCCTGAACGGCAGAGGCATAGATGACCGGGAAATCGATCTGTTCTTCGGTTGCGCCGAGCTCGAAAAAGAGATCAAAAGTTTCGTTGAGCGCCCATTCCGGACGCGCACCTTCTTTGTCGATCTTATTAATGACCACGATGATCTTGTGTCCTGCCTGGATCGCTTTCCGCAGAACGAACTTCGTCTGCGGCATCGGACCCTCCTTTGCGTCAACCAAAAGCAGAATGCCATCCACCATGCGCATGATACGTTCGACTTCGCCACCGAAATCCGCGTGGCCCGGGGTATCCACGATATTGATCTTGATGCCTTTGTACATCACTGATGCGTTCTTTGAAAAAATAGTGATGCCGCGCTCGCGCTCGAGTTCGTTCGAATCCATAATAAGGTCGCTGTCAGCGCCGGTTTTCAGCTTGAATCCCACCGACTGTTTAAGCAGGGCGTCAACGAGCGTCGTCTTTCCGTGATCGACGTGAGCGATAATAGCGATGTTGCGAATCTCCATGATATTAATGTGGGTTATCTTGATGACAATAATTGTCATCCCCGCGCATGCGGGGATCCATCCTCCTCGACTCTTCCAGCCGAAATGAGATTATAGCAGAAAAGTTTGAAAAAGAAAAGGGGCGACGTTTAACGCGCAGCCTTGATTCATTGAAGGCACCCTCAACTGCCTTTTTTGAAATTTCGATCCGGTCAGGACCTGTACATTCTCCGATCCAGCGGTCTTCGTCTCGTGCCATAAAATCGTCTTCCCGCCTCAAGATGTATCATGCTATAATGATTTTATCAGAATCAATCATGACTCCGAAACTCCATTCATCGGCTCCATTGTTCGCTTTACCCGACCAGAACGGTAAGGAGCATTCGTTGGCTGATCATAAAGGCAAATGGGTCCTTCTCTATTTCTATCCCAAAGATGATACGCCGGGATGCACCAAGGAAGCGTGCGCGATCCGCGACAGCTTTCCGGACTTCAAAAAACTGAAGATCGTCGTGTTCGGTGTAAGTATCGACAGCGTGGACAGTCACAAGAAATTCGAGGAGAAATACGAATTGCCGTTCACGCTGCTCTCCGACCACAAGAAAGAAGTGGTCAAGAAGTATGGCGTCTGGGGCAAAAAGAAACTCATGGGACATGAGTACGAAGGGACGCTTCGCACCTCGTTTCTCATTGATCCCGCAGGTAAGATCGCAAAGATATATGAGGACGTGAATCCCGTGACGCATGCGGCAGAGGTACTGGCGGATCTCAAGGATCTACAGCATAGTTGAACTCGCTTCACCCGAACATTTTTCGATGATGATCGGCGCATGGTTGAACTCGCGGTTCGTGAGATAGCCCAGAGCGAAACTTGTCGAACCGACGAGGGAAACGGCAAGAACCAATAATATTTCTTTTTTATAGAAAATAATCCAATTCTTAAGGAGTTCCATTTTCCTACCATATCATAAGGAAGATTAAAATTAGGTTAAAATATTCCGTCGTCCTCAGCCCTTCGGGAGCCCTCAGGATAAACTCCGGCGGAGGATCCGTGCTTCTGCCTCGTTTCTTCTATTGTTCCGTTTCCTGACGCGGAGCCAAAGAAAAAAGGAGGGTTTCTGAATCCCCGCTTTCGCGGGAACGATAAAAAGAGAGATCCCCTCGTTCCCCGCAAAGCATCGGGACAGGATCCGCTCGGAATGATAGACCGCTAGAACTGCAGATATTCCTCCCACTTGGCATAGAGCTCGCGAGTGGCGCGGATATCGCGGACGTTATATTTTGCGATATCAAGGAATTTTTTCTTTTTGAAAAGCGGTCCTACGTCATCACCTGTCACGCCTTCGGATTTCGGACTTTGGATGCCGAATGCGCGGCAAAAAAGATGCAAGCTTCCTTTTCGGCGCGTTGCGCCGTAGAAACTCAATTGTTCGGCGAGGTCGATATGGAGCGAATCGGGATTATTCTGATAAAGATACCGGCCTCGCATGAGGTCTTTTGTCGGCCGGATGCCCTTGATCGCCGACCTGATGGCTATGAACGGAATATCGAATGCGCGGCCGTTGAATGTGATGAATACCTGATATCGCGTGGCAAGCTCCCAGAATTTTTTGAGCATTTCCTCCTCGGTCATCTGCTTGAATGAAACGCCATCTTCCTTGGTTTCCTTGTTTTTCTGGCCTGGCGCCTGATAATAAACCGCACCTTCGTTCTTATAATAATCGAGCAGGCCAATGGCGACGATCTCGCCGGTAAGCGGCGAAAAGCCGAGGCCATTCTTCAGGTCTTCAAGCGCGATCTTGTATTCCTCATCGCTCTCGGAATCGCGCTTGATCCAGCGGGTCAGGTTTTCCTGGGTCGCATGATCCAACTGATCGAAATCTTCTCCGATGGTCTCGATATCAATGACAAGTTTGTTGGTCTGGTTTGACATTATCATCAGTATAGCATAGAATGACAGGAACAATTTTCAAATATTGTTTTATCATTTTTTAATGAATTTTCCGTCGACTATTCCATTGAAAAATTGAGGATTTGCAAATTGAACATTTTATTCTATGGCACATACCAAAGCTTTAGGCTCAACAAAACTCGGCCGCGAATCCGCCGCACAACGTTTGGGTATTAAGATCAACCATGGCCAGAAAGTGAATCTTGGCCAGATCATCATCCGCCAGCGCGGTACGAAATATCTTCCCGGAAAGGGCGTTGTCCGCGCAGGTGATGATACGCTTTATGCCGGAAAGCCCGGCGTCGTGAAGTTCAAGGCAACGACCAAGATGAAGTTCGACGGAAATCGTCGCTACGCGAAAATGGTAAGCGTTGAATAGGAAGTTGATTCGTAAAAACACCCCATCACAACGGGGTGTTTTGTTGAGCATGGAAAAATTCCCAAAAAGCGCGTTGATGCGGAGCTTTATTTTCCGAAGCGTCGTTCACGCCGGGAATATTCATCGAGCGTGCGTTCAAATTCAGTGATGGAAAAATCAGGCCAAAGGGTTTTGGTGGCATAGAATTCTGATTGTGCCGTCTGCCACATCATGAATCCTGCGCTCCAATGACACCAGCCCGGATCTTCTTCGCCGGTTCTGATCACCAGATCGACTGGCGGAAGCACGCCCGTCCAAATGGCATGCTGAATGGTTTCTAGATCTATTTTTCTTCCGGGTTGTCGTGCGATATCTTTTATCGCTTCCAGCATTTCTTGTTTTCCATCATAGCCAAAAAGGATCGTCAGATGGAAGTCTTTGAAATTAGCTGTTCTTTTTTCGATGGCATGGATGACGCGATCAAGTTTTGCATCGCGCAGAATGACATTCCACGAACCGATAAATCTGACCGAAATTTTATTTTCGATCATTTCATCCTCGAATGTTTTCGAAGCTATGGTACGCGCGAGCAGATCAACGAGAAACATAACCTCTTTGCGCGAGCGTCGTTTGAGGTTATCTTCGGAAGCTGCCCAGAACGTCACATAGGGAACCTTATCCTGAAATGCCGCCCGGAATATCTTTTTGAAATTTTCCGTTCCTCTCTTATGTCCGATGCTTGCGCCACCGCGATCTTTTCCCCATCTGCGATTCCCGTCAGGAATGATGGCGATATGCTGCGGCGACATTTCTTACTTTTTTTCTTCTTCTTTCGAGATGACCACCTTGAGCGTTGCGGTTACCCCTTTCTTGAGGTCGACCGGCACGGAATATTCGCCGAGTTCTTTCAGTGGATATTTCAGATCGATATCGACGCGTTCTTTCCCGACGAACTCATGTTCGCGCAGCGCTTTCAGGATCGATTCCTTGTTGACGGACCCAAAAACGACGCCTGATTTATCGGTTTTTACGAGAAATTCAAGCTTGTTCTTCTCCATGTTCTTCGCGACCTCGCGAAGATGGGCGATAATGAGGTTTTCGTTCTTATCACGTTCCGCTTTCAGGGATTCGAGTTTCTTCAATGCGCCCGGCGTTGCCGGTTCGGCTAATTTATTGGGGAATAAAAAGTTCCGCGCATAGCCATCGCTCACTTCCTTTACGTCGAATTTTTTTCCGAGACTGCGAAGATCTTCGATGAGGATGATTTTCATTTTGTTTATTTTTTAATGAATCCCGTTCCGGCGCACGGGATGACCGTTCTGTGGAATTATTTCGTTATCTCCGACTGCAGCACCTGGATCGCCTTATCGAGCTGCGGGTCCTGCTTGTTTGCGGTATCGGTTGCGGTAAGCGGCACTTCGTAATCCGGTTCAATGCCTTCATGGTCGATGATCTTTCCTGAGGGAAGCACCCAGTGTGCCACGGTTATTTTGAGCGACGATCCATCCGAAAGGTTCTCGAGCTCCTGCACGGTCCCCTTGCCGAACGTTTTATCGCCGATCAGTTTGATGCCGCGGTCGTCATGAAGGGCGCCTGCAAGGATCTCCGAAGCCGATGCAGAACCGCCATTCACGAGAACGACCATCGGGAAGTTGTCGAGCGCGCCATTGCCGGCCGCGGTATAGGTCGTCGTCGCGACCGTGCGACCGACCTCAGAAACCACGAGCGACCCCGGTTTCAGGAAATAACCGGCAATGTCGACGGCAGCATCGAGATAACCGCCTGGATCGTCGCGCAGGTCGAACACGATACCCTGAGCGTTCTGGTTCATGGCTTTCACGAGCGCGTTATAAACGAGCTGATCCGCTGTCTGATCGAATTGGTGAAGCGAAATATGGGCAATATCCCCTTTCATTTCGAAATCGACGATCGGAACCTGGATATTCTCCCTGGTAATGCTGAAATCCTTCGGTTTATCCCAGCCGTTCCGCATGATGGTGAGCTTTACACTGGTGCCGATCTGGCCGCGTATGAGATTTACGGCCTGATCGACGGTCATCTGGTCCGTCGAACTGCTGTTGATGCCTGTAACGATATCCTGCGCCTTGAGACCCGCGCTTTCGGCCGGTGTTCCTTTAAGCGGAGCGATGATCACGATCTCATTTTTGGCGTCCGTACCCAGTTCCGCTCCGATACCGCCGAAATTGCCGGAAATATCCTGCTGGAACTGCTGATTGTCCGATGGGCTGAAAAATTCGGTATAGGGATCGCCGAGCGATTGTACGAGGCCGTTAATGGCGCCGTATACTTTTGCCGTGCTTGAAACATCAGGATTGCGGAGGTAAAGATTGTTGATATCCTGCCACGCTTCCCAGAAGGTACCGAAATCGGCAAGCGAAGTCGAAGCGCCTTGGGGTGGCGTTATGTTCGTCGCCTGTTCGACGAGAATGTTCTTCGGATGTTGCGCTCCTTCCACCCAGCCGAGCCAAAAACCGCTTCCCAAAAGTGCAATGCCTGCAATAACCGCGACCACAGTCTCAACGGTACGCTTTTTATCGATTTTCATGCGTTAATAATACCAGAATTTTTTCAAAAAGTCTTGCATTCATAATACGAACGTCATCTTGAAATAGGCTCAATTTTCTTTGGCCCCTCGTTCTTATAGCTTTAAGAAAATGAGAATCGCTGAAGGATGGAATATTTCGCGCCGTTGCGATCCAGCTCTGATTCCATAATGTCGAGCGACTTTCCGGTGCAATGCAGGGAAAGCGTCCGCTCGATGGCCGGTAAGGTATCGTTCGGCATGCTGCTCGGGAATCGCGCGAGTGTGACATGGCCTGAAAACATTCGGGATTCCTGCTCGAAACGAACACCCTCTTCGGCCAAAAGATCTTCCAGATAGTTTTTGATTGCTCCGAGCTCCTTACTCGACGCCTGCGATGTTTTGAGCCATATCATGCGTGGATTCTTTTTCTGAGGCGCGTAGACGATCTCCGTGAAGGATATTTCGGGTGCGGAAAAATTTTCCGCCGCTTTGCGTGCAGCTGCCATGATCGCCGTAAGGCTCGCGTCATCCTGGGTGCCAAGAAAAGAAATGGTGATATGCCAATTTTCTTCCGGCACGAAACGAACGAGTCCATCCTGGCCGTTCCCGAGGACATTCTCCATATCTTTTTCAATGCGCGCGACTGCGCGGCGTACGTTGGCGTCAATATCGATGGCAATGAATAATCTTCGTTTCATATGAAATATGACCTCAGGTTGCGGAAATTTTAAGCAGGACCTCAAAGTTATCTTCCTGTGCAGCCCTGTTTTTTCGCTCAAAACCGCAGCAAACGCAGCGATGCAGAATGACCCATTCGCCATTTTTAAGCTCCACGCCGACGGGTTCCATGAGTCCCCCGCACGTCGCTGCGCGATCTCCGGGATTTACGTCCACGTGCCGGCTCCATAGGCACGCCGGACAATGGTTCGTATAGCCATTGCCTCGAACCATTCGCCCGCAATGGCCGCAAATAAAATCTTCTTTGGTGCGCTCGAATCGCCTCGCCATGCGATTATTTTAACACAACCTATCATCATCGTCCTCCAAAAGCGGCAACATTATGCTTTCTTTTCTAAGAGCATGGGTCCTTCGGTCAGGCCCGCACCTGCGGAGCAGGCGCCGGAGGATGACGGAAAAATTGGGGGGTGACAGAAAAAAAGAGATGTCGTACCATAGAATCATGCCGAACGCGCGCGAAAAGTATATGGCCGAGCTTAAGCGCCGGGCGAAAGAATCCCATGTTTATCGGGATTATCAGCTAACCGGTCTCGAAATCGCCGATATCCTTGGAGATCGGGCGCACAAAGCGCTTTATATCAAGCTTGCGAAAGAAAATGACTCGCGCCGTCTCCGCGCCGTCGCAAAAGATGTTGCCGAACGGAGAGAGGTGAAAAACAAAGGAGCATATTTTATGAGGGTCGTCATGGAAAAACGCAAAGAAAAGGATACAAACATCAAAGTTATCTCATGATCAATGATATTTGGATGGTGGGCGATAAAAAAGAAGAAAAATTCCTGCGGAAGAAAACCGCCGATTTTGATTTTAAGGATTTCACAAAAAAAGAGATCACTGAACTGGTTTCCCGCATGCGCCGCATCATGCGTGTCGCGAATGGCGTCGGTTTATCGGCGAACCAGATCGGCCTGAACCTCAATATGTTTGTTGCGGAAGTGCCCGATGTTGATGATGGCGGCATGAAATTCTACGCGATCTTCAATCCGAAGATCGAGAAAAAAAGCGAGGATACGGCGATCCTCGAAGAAGGATGCTTGAGCATTCCGGGAAAATGGGGCTATGTCCCCCGCGCCGAACGCGTGACCTTGACGGGCTTCGATAAAAACGGCAAGCCGATCAAGATCAAAGCGTGGGGGCTTCTGGCGCATGTTTTCCAGCATGAGACAGACCATCTTCAGGGGAAACTTTTCATTGACCGGACAAAAAAGATATTTGAGCACGAAAAATAAGAATGGAAAGCATGTTATTCCGAACCTTGCGAGAAATCTCAAAAAAAGAGAGATTCCGCGCAAAGCTCGGAATGACGCACTCATTATGAACTATATTTTTTTTGGAACGCCGAGTTTTTCGGCCCGATGCCTTGGAATGCTTTTGGACCATGGCATGATGCCCTTGGCGGTCGTCTGCAATCCTGATCGTCCCGTCGGCCGAAAACACATCATCACGCCGCCGCCCGTGAAGCAGTTGATCGTGGGCCGCGGATTGTCCATCCCCATCCTTCAGCCGGAAAAGTTGGATGCGGAATTTCAGGAAAAACTGAAATCCTTTCATGCGGATCTTTTTATAGTTTTCGCCTATAACAAGATTTTCAGAAAAAAGACGCTTGATATCCCCCGTCTTGGCACGGTCGGCGTGCATCCGTCGCTCTTGCCGAAGTACCGCGGATCGTCGCCTTTCCAGACGGCGCTTTTGAATGGCGAGATAAAAACGGGCGTCACGCTTTATTTGCTGGACGAAGGCATAGATTCTGGACCAGTTATCGCAAGATCAGAACCTGTCGCCATCACAGATACGGATACCTTCGATTCTCTTGCAAAAAAGCTTTCAGACGTCGGAGGAGAGCTGCTTCTCAGGACATTATCCCTATTTTATGAAGGGAAGATGACGCCGATACCTCAAAACGAAGCCGATGCCACGTTCACGAAAAAATTCAAAACAGAGGATGGATTCGTCGAACCAGATGATCTTGCCATGGCGGAAAACGGCAATGTCGAGCGGGCTGTTTATTTGAATCGCAAGATCCGTGCCTTGAATCCTGAGCCGGGCGTATGGACCATGCGCGACGGGAAACGCCTGAAATTGCTTGAGGCGAAAATCGAAAACGATGCATTGCGGCTTACGGTGACCCAGCGAGAGGGCGAGAAGCCTAAAAAAATTTGACGCAAAAAATAATTAGTTTTATTCTATTCCAAGAGGAAAGGGGGCAGTGCGCATGTCAAAATACACCAAGAAGGTTCTTATTGCGGCCCTCATCGTTCTGGTGATAGCTGCAATCGCCGCCATTACAACCAAGCTTATCAGCATCGCGGTCTTGATCGTCCTGCTGGGAGGTTTGATCATCTCATGGTGCCACCTTGCCCGCTGCCGCTTCTGTGACAGTTGGTGGACGGAAAACACCGAGAAATATGTTCCGAACGATACCGATCCGCTTCTGGACACGGTGCACGTTGAACAGCGATGCCATCGTTGCGGTGCCAGCGAGTACGTAGGCGATTTTCCGGCGGAAACATTTTGGAGAGGACAAAATTCGCCGCAAGGCTTTTAGGTTTTGCAAAAGGGGTCGACTTAGGTCGACCCCTGCAATTTTATAACCAACAGAAAAAACAAAGACAATTATCTGATCGATCGTTCAGTATCTTTATTTTTCAAAATTATTTTCGACGGCATTCCAGTTCACCACATTCCACCATGCGTCGATGTATTCGGGCCTTCTGTTCTGGTACTTGAGATAGTAGGCATGTTCCCAGACATCGAGCGTAAGGATCGGTCTCTTGCCCAGCGCAAGCGGACTGTCCTGATTCGGCGTTGAGATCACGGACAACTTTCCGTCTTCCCCCGCCACGAGCCATGCCCACCCCGAACCGAACACGCCAGCTGCCGCTTTCGTGAACGCTTCTTTAAATGGCGCGAATCCTCCGAAGGATGCCGTGATTGCTCCGGCAATTTTTCCCTGCGGTTCGCCTCCGGCTTGCGGACCCATCACTTTCCAGAAGAAATCATGGTTCCAGTATCCCCCGCCGGAATTGCGGATCGCCGACCGGATATCCTCCGGCACGATCGTGAGATCAGCGAGCATTTTCTCGAGTGGCACATCTGCGACCTCCGGATGCTTCTCAAGGGCGGCATTCAGATTGTTCGTATATGTTTGATGATGCTTTGTGTGGTGGACTTCCATCGTCTTTGCGTCAATGTACGGCTCGAGCGCATCGTACGCATAGGGCAACTGCGGTAATTCGTATTTCATAGTTTTATTATCTGTCGTTCCCGCGAAAGCGGGAATCCATGATTTTTAATTTGTTTTTTTACGACTTCTTATTTATTATACCAAAGAAGCAAGCAATCAGCGCATTTCATTTTGGGAGGTCGTCTAATGGTAGGACAGGGGCCTTTGAAGCCCTCAATCTTGGTCCGATTCCAAGCCTCCCAGCATTGTGTTCAAATTGCCATTTTTGGGTGCTTTTGCGATGACATCGAATGGCGTTTTGTACTGTAATGACCGTTTATGGACAATGCGTAAGAATTCACGCATTTTTGGGTATTTAAGTTTTGAAATTATATTAAAATATGGCATAATTTTAACTGTAGCAGACCTCGGATTTATATGTCTTTCTCGTACTCATAACGGTAATGTGCATCATTTATATAGCTTAATTTAAGATGAAACCATCTTTTGTTTCCTTTAAAACAACATGGTGGGGAAAAATGCTCTTCGTTCTTTTTTTATTGCTTATCTTCCTTTTTTCATTTCACCAAATAAAGGATTCGGATACGTTTTATCACATCAAAACCGGCCAGGTAATTATTGAAAGCGGACACGTGCCCACTGCGGATATTTTTTCATATACCGCACCAGGAGCGATGTGGGTCACGCATGAATGGCTTGCGGAGATTGTTTTCTATCTCGTTAGTTCGAGTTTCGGATTTTGGGCATTGATCGGATTCGCTGCCCTGCTTGCATCCCTGAGCTATTTCTTTATCGTGCGGTTAGCAATCAAAAAAGGGGCGAATGTTTATGTCACGCTTCTCGTAGGTTTTATCATAGCCTATTCGAGCATCTCTTTCTGGCAGACTCGCCCCGAAGTCATTGCAACCTTTCTCCTTGTGCTTTTGATCTATTGCCTGGAAAAATATCGGGAACATCCTCGCGTTCTTTATCTCGTCCCGACTCTTTTTATCGTATGGCTTTGGGCGAATATACATGCAAGTTTTCTTCTTGGTTTAGTTGTTTTGATTTTTTATACGATCGCATTGAAGATTCAACTGAAATTTCCCCGTTATTTCGGAAGAACCATCCTGACCATCAAGCAAACGAACTATCTTGCCGGAGCGACGTTATTGTCTCTCGGATTGTCTTTCCTGAATCCAAATACCTACCGCATTTTTCTTTACGCTTTCTATGTACGGGAGCTTGCGAAAATTTTCAACATAACCCAATATCGCCCCGCGCTTTCGGCATTAAGTAGTCCGATCGTACAGGCCTTCTTGGTGGAGTTCATCGTTTTTGGCGCGCTTCTTGTTTGGTATTTTTGCGTCAGAAAGGAAAGCCGCGACCTCGGAACGCTCGGTCTATTTCTTGGCGTTTCTATTCTTCCATTTCTTTCCGCCCGTTATATCATCTTTTGGCCGTTCGTAGTTATTGTGCCGCTTGCCGTAGCAATCTCGTCCGCGTTCAGCGGAACAGTGGAGAAACTTTCTCCAAAACTGCTCCCGATTTTATTATCCATATTTGGCGTTCTTTTCCTCGTAAAAGCAATCATGATGTTGCCGGACAGCCCCGTCAGCAACATCACGCTTCCCGTCGATGCCGTCAATTTCATTAAGCACAATGGCATCCAGGGGCCTCTCTTTAACGATTATAGCGATGGAGGCTATTTGATCTGGGCGTTATGGCCGCAAGAAAAAGTCGCGATCGACGGCCGCTCGGAGGTTTTCAGGGGTCAGCCCGTGCAGGATTATCTTTCGGTGATAGACCTCAACAGCAACTGGCAACAGATTATCGATCAAAAATATAAAATCAATTATGTAATATTGCCCTACTGGGAACAATTTATCGTTATCGACGACAATCCTCTCTTTACGGCTCTTTATCATGACAATTTTCGAATGATCTATTGGGATGGCCATTCCGTAATTATGATGAAAAACACGCCAGCAAACGCAAGCTTGATACAAAAATATGGGACCACTTACGTTGATCCGTTCGTCCAGCCGGAAAGCGTAACGGCCAATCTTAGTCAAACGGAAGCTGAATTGAAAGTCCTTGTTGCGCGTTTTCCGGACGTTCTTAATATACAAGACTATTTGGCGCGATTTTCACAGGCGCATAATCTACCCTAGGTATAGCCGGAAAAAGATTTGAGCTTGAGGTATGAGGTTATCGAAAGAAGCACCGGCGGAATTTCAAAGAATTTGGCGCGATGAGCATGTCGCGGAAATTGAAAATTTCAGGTGTTGGTTTGTTTAGCATCGCCAGAAAAACAATAAAACGCGAGTTTAGCCTGAACAGTTTTCTCCGATGCTATTCTTGGGGATCGGATCAAGAATGCGGGTTATAGATCGGCCAATATTTCTTCGGTCTTTCTTACGAGTCCGATCCGCGGAAATATTTTTGTGACCGTGAACGCGTGTTCTTCGGCTGAAACGGCGGCCATCGCGTCTTCCGCAAAGATCTGGTGATAGCCATATTCATACGCAAATCGTGCCGTGCTCTCCACGCCGATGTTCGTCGAGATGCCGCAGAGAACGATGGTCGTCATCCCCCGTCTTCGCAGTTCCAGATCAAGCTCCGTACCGTAGAACGCACCCCATTGGTGTTTCGTGATCACGAGATCGCCCTGTTTCGGTCCCATCGCGGGGACGATCTCCGCCCAGTCCGGCTGCGACGTCTGCGTCCATGGTTCCGCATCGGCAATCGGATGCAGGGCATCTTTCCCGTCCGGAGACGGAGTCACGTGCACCAAAAATACCGGCATGCCGTTCTTTCTGAAAAAATCCGCGATCGCCGCCGCATTTTTTACCACGACATCGGATGCATAGGGAGCCAATGGTCTCTTAACGATGCCCTTCTGAAGATCTATGACAACCAATGCTGTTTTTGCTTTATCGATAGATAACGTGTTCATGTTTGTCATATCACGACCTTCGGATACATCCATGCGCTGATTACGGAAATGACGAGGGCGACCGCCGCAAGGATAAGGATATCAAGTCCCACTCCGGTGCTGGTGTTCGTGAGCATGAGCGTGCGCAATCCGTCCACCATATAGCTCAACGGATTGACGGTTGCCGCCACTTGGAGCCAACCGGGCATGATCGAGATCGGATAGATCGCGTTCGAAGCGAAGAAAAGAGGAAGCGTGATGACCTGCCCGATGCCCATGAACCGTTCGCGCGTTTTTACGATGGAAGCTATGATCATCGAAATTCCCGTGAAGACCGCCGCACCCAAAAGGACGATCACAATGACCCCGATGATGGACCAGAACGATATATGCAATTGGACGCCGAGCATGAGAGCAAAAATGAAAACGACGAGCGCCTGGGTCAATCCCCTCAGACCCGCGGCAAGCATTTTGCCCCAGACCAATGCCATGCGTGGCGTAGGCGTCACGAGCAGTTTCTGCAGGATGCCCGTGTCGCGATCCATAATGATATAGAGGCCGTAGAAGATCGCGACAAAAACAACCGACTGCGTAAGGATGCCCGGCGTGATGAACTGCAAATACGTGTAGCCACCTGTCGGGATTGCGTGCACTTTGCTTAACGCTTCACCAAAAATACCGAGCCACAAGATCGGCTGGACGGCACGGGAAATGAGCTCGGTCGGATCGTGCATGAGCTTCCGGGCCTCCATTTCGGCCATCACCCATGATTTTTTGATCGTCTCAAAAAGATAATGGAACATCGGTGTTTAAAATATTACCCCAACCTTTTTTCGGTTTGGCGCATTCTGCGAATGTCGCGAAAGTTACCGGTTTCTTCCAGATCGCTTCCTGCGAAGAAAATAAAAGCATCCTCAAGGGTGGCGTTCGGTTTGTTCGTTTTTGCTTTCAATTCGGGTACGGTTCCGATGACGGCAACCTTCCCCTGGTTCATAATGGCGACCCGATCGCTCACGCCATCGGCTTCTTCCATATTGTGGGTTGAAAAGAAGATGGTCGTTCCCATCGTCTTGCGCAGATCCGCGAGATGTTCCCATACGCTCTGCTGTGCGATCGGATCAAGTCCCGTTGTCGGCTCATCCAGGAACAATACTTTCGGCCGGTTGAGCATCGCCTGTCCGATCTCCATTTTTCTGACCATGCCTCCGGAAAAAGTTCTGACAAGCGCGTTCGCGTGGTTTTCGAGATGCAAAAAAGCGAGCGTTTTCCGTATGCGTTCTTTGCATTCTGACCGTGGAATATCATAGAGGCGGGCAAAAAGCATCAAATTTTCGTATGCCGTAAGAGTTCCATCCACCGAGATTGACTGAGGAACGTAGCCTATCGTATTTCGCACATCCGCAGCATGATGCACGATATCATGTCCGTTGATGACGGCATTGCCGCTCGTTGGCGCGAGCAAGGTGATAAGCATCTTGATGAGCGTGCTTTTTCCGGCACCGTTCGGCCCCAGGCACGCAAAGATCTCTCCCGGTTCGACGCCGAAAGATATATCATTCACCGCGGTGAAATCTTTGAATCGCTTCGTGAGATGAGCGATCTCTACGATTGATGATGCATTGCGTGGTTCCATTGGATCGATAAAATGAAGAAATAATGTCCGAAGATGTCTCTATAAAAGGGAATATTTTCATATTAACAGAAACAGCAATGGTTCGTCCATAAAAAGTGATCATAAATGCAGGGAAACCCGATATTTCAATGAGAATCCATCTCGACACTTCCTTAGTTTAAGAATAAAGTGAGAACAATGGATTGTCCAAAGGATGTTTATCCGTACCGGCTGAGCGATATGATCGCCGGGGCGATCACTCATAATATAGGTCTTTTACTGTCGATCTTCGGAACGATAATCCTGTTCGTCAAAGCGGAAAGCATGAAGAGCACGATCGTAAACGTCAGTGTGCTTATTTTTTGCCTGTCCATGATGCTTTCCTATTTCTCGTCAACGCTCTATCACGCGCTTGCAAGAACGAAAGCAAGGCATGTATTCCATATTCTCGATCATTGCATGATCTATCTTCTGATCGCAGGAACCTATACGCCGCTTGTCTTGATAACCATAGGAGGAAAATTGGGATGGACCATCTTCGCCCTCGTCTGGGTGCTGGCGATCGCGGGGATCGTCTATAAAAGCCTTGCCATAGACAAGCATAACGTTGCTTCGGCCGTGCTGTATCTTGCAATGGGCTGGCTCATCGTTTTTTTCATCGTTCCGCTTTGGCATGCCCTGCCTCCGCGCGCGATAGAACTGCTGATCGCCGGCGGGGTTTCGTATACCGTGGGCATGATCTTTTTCGGCTTCGATGATATCCGTTATTTCCATTCCATCTGGCACCTGTTCGTTCTCGGCGGAAGCATATTCCATTTTTTCCTGATCCTGCAATATGTCATCTGACGGCGGACCCTTATAGCTGAACCATGATTTTTTAAATTGCCGGAGTGGTTTATGATATAAGGATCATGGAAACGCCCAAAAATCCCCCGAAGAACAGAAATGTTTTTTACGTCGGCTTACTGAGCTTTTTCGGCGGCATCAGCCAGGATACGTTCTCCCCTATCTTGCCGATCTATTACACGACGATCCTCGGATTCGATAAGGCGTTCGTTGGTATTGCTGAAGGGCTCGTGACGGCAAGCAGTTATCTTTTTGCCGTTATCGCGGGGCTCTTTTCGGACAAGTTCAAAAAACAAAAACCGATCATCTTCATCGGCTATTTCTTTTCGATGGTCAGCCGCCCGCTTCTTGCGCTCTTCACCTCCAGCGCTTCGGTCCTGGGATTGCGTTTTATGGACGGCACGGGAAAGGGGCTCAAGGATCCGCCGAAGGACGTTCTGATTGCGGGTTCCGCCGGTGAGGCTACCAGAGGGAAAAGTTTCGGTATTGCGCGGATGCTCGATACGCTGGGATCGGTCGCGGGACCGCTTCTCCTTTTTGGACTTCTCTATGTTTTGAAAGGAAGCGCATCGCTCTATCATCTCATTCTCCTTTTCAGTGCCGTCCCGCTCATTGTCACGCTGCTCGTTCTTGTTTTTAAAGTAAAAGAAACGCCGAAGCAAAATCAAGCGGACATCGATCAAAAAACCATTTTGGCGACAAGCGCGCCGCTATCGAGATCATTTTATCTTTTTCTCGGCATCGTGATCCTTTTCACGTTCGGGAATTCTTCCGATGCATTTCTTATCCTTCGTGCGCAAAGTCTCGGCGTCACGCTCCTCGAAGTTCCGCTCGTCATCGCCCTGTTCAATTTTATTTATGCCATGTTTGCGGTTCCCCTGGGATCTTTGTCGGATAGGATCGGCCGCATTTCCACGATCCTGATCGGCTGGTCGGCATACGCGCTCGTCTACCTCGGTTTTGCGTTCGCCTCCCGCGCTTACATGATCTGGCCGCTTTATGCTTTTTATGGCATTTATTACGCGGCTAATCTTGGAGTGGCAAAAGCTTTCCTTGCCGATATCGTAAGTCCCGATCATCGCGGTCGGGCATTCGGCATTTACGGAACGGCTGTAGGCCTTGCCACATTGCCCGCCAGTTTTTTCGCGGGATTTCTCTGGGACAAGTTCGGGCCTCAATATCCTTTCTGCTTCGGTGCGATCATCGCGGCGCTTGCATCAATTCTGCTTTGGCTGTTTTCGAGACAACTTAAAACCGCCGCCCTGCAGACGGCGAAAATCGGGGTCTAGCCCAGTTTGATCCAGATTCTAACGCCGTGGTCCTCCGGAATGGCGATGCGGCTCAAAAGGGCGGCGACGGTCCGAACTCTGTGGCTTATTACTGGATCCGAAGCGACGATTCGGTCCTTGCTGTGGCCCGCGACCGAAGCGGCGCGGCGGGAACGTTCGCTCGCGTTCGAACAATTGCGCATCTTGAGGCGAAGGAGGAGGAAGTGCCGGCAGCTTTGAAACAGGAAGTGTCATGCGCATCAAATGTTCAATGGATTGCACGTCTCTTCTTTCGTCCGGCCGCGCAAATGAGATAGCGTGGCCGCTCTGGCCTGCGCGTCCGGTACGCCCGATGCGATGGACATAATCTTCCGTAACGGTAGGAAGATCATAATTCAACACCAGTTCGATGTTCTTTACGTCGATGCCTCGCGCCGCAATGTCGGTCGCGACGAGAACTCGATACTTGCCGTTCTTGAAGCCCATAAGCGCCTCTTGACGCTGGTTCTGTGAGCGGTTGGAATGAAATTCGACCGCCGCGTGTCCGAGCGAGCGGAGATGGACCGCGATCTTTTTTGCGCCGAACTTCGTTCTCGTAAAAATGAGAACTGAGCCGCGATATTCCTGCAATACTTTTTCGAGCAAGCGTAATTTTTCCGGTTGCGTCACGAAAAACAATTCCTGGGTCACATCCTTCGCGGCCGTACCAGGATGGGCGATCTCAATGCTTACAGGAAGTTTGAGAAAAGCACGCGCCATGGAAACGATGCTTTGCGGCATGGTCGCCGAAAAAAGCATGGTTTGCCGCTCAGAGGGAAGAACTTCGAGGATCCGCCGAAGCTGAGGCGCAAATCCCATATCGAGCATCCGATCGGCTTCATCAAGAACGACGATCGTCGCATCTTTCAAACTCACGGTTTTCTGTTCGAGATGATCAATGAGCCGCCCTGGCGTTGCGAGAATGATCTGCGGTTTGCGATCAAGCGCGTACCATTGCTTTCGGATGGATTCGCCGCCGATCAATACGGCGGTCTTGAGACCGAGCGGAACGGCGACCTTGCGCAGCATTTCGTCGGCTTGTACAGCAAGCTCGCGCGTCGGAAGAAGCACAAGCGCCTTACGGCGAGGGTCTTTCAGGATGTTTTGGATAAGCGGAACGCCGAACGCGAGCGTTTTTCCGGTGCCTGTCTCTGCGATGCCGATCATATCCTTCCCTTCGATCGCCTGAGGGATGGATTTTTCCTGAATAGGCGTCGGTATCGTAAAATGGATCTTATCGAGAATGGTAAGAATGCTCGGCGCGATGCCAAGACCGCGAAAACTTGAACCTGTTTCGGACATGTGCGTGCTTGATTTAATTTTTAACTTCTGATTCGGCGAGGTAGTCTTGAAGCGTCTTATGAATATCCCCTGCCATCTTGCGGAGAAATTCGCGATGCTTCCAGAATGCATTGTTTTCGGAAACTTCCTCGTCGCGGATCAACCTCAATTCGCGGATCGCCACATAGCGGTCGTGCCCAAGATCTTCCTTGGTGCGGATATCAATATCTTCTATCCCTTGATAGATCTGCTTCATAAGGGCATATTTCACAGAGATCTCTGACGCCCGGCTTCCCCTTTTCGTTCCTTTGAAAAAGATGGCAAATGACGGCGTGGATTCGATATATTTCACAAAGTCATGCAGTGAAACAAAAAATGGGAAACCAGCCGGTGTTTCGCGAACCTTTTTAAGCTTTTGATCGAGGGTTGACTTGACTTTTTCTGAAGCGGTCATGCTTATAGCATAGCATGATTCCAGGATAATAGCTATTTTCCTTTGTATTTCAGGCTTTGAATCTCTGCTTTATCTCATGAAGCTCAGTGTATTCACTATCTCATGTGCAATAGCATTGTTTTCCGTCGATGAAGAAATATTCGGATTCGTATCGACAACAGGGAAATCAAAGACAAGAGTTTTGTCGTTGTGCGCCACATAGATCTGCTCCGCGTTGTGGTCGAACTCGAAAACATCGTTCAGCTCATAGCCGTCATTCCCCGCCACGGTTACGTCCGATCCTGATGCATTTACAAATTGAACAAAAGCTGACGGCGTATCTGTTCCATTCGCCTGATTTTCCGTTTCTAGTTTTGACAGCATATCCGCAACGTATTCCCCGGAAGAAAGCGTGCTGGTATTGTTTTTGATCAACACATCCAGTGCGTAAGTGGTCGTTCCCTCGATCGGATCGCCAAAAACCACTTCCGGAACATCATTTTTCAGCAAACCCGTAAAAATCTGCCAATTTGCCGGATAAGCAAGTGAAAATCCATAATCCGTGTTCTTATAGCTTTGCCATCCCGTCGGAACAACAACTTTTTCCTGAACGGACCGTTTTGCCTTAACATCCAAAACCACCGCCGCCACAATTACCGCGGCAACGACGCAGCCAAACACGATCCATATTCTTTTCCTCATGCCGCTATCATACCCGAAAATCAGATTTTTGTGAAAGTTTTCCTCTTTTTACCTGATTTTCGCGTCCATCGTTGAACCGAAAATGGCGAAAAAGAGCTATAATTTCAAATATGCAGAAACAAATCGTTCGATTCGTGGTCGATAAAGATCTGGATATCGAAAATCATCTGATCAATCTTTGGACCTATAAGAACAAAAATCATCCATTCACCGCAAGGCAAAGCGAGCGTTATGAGAAACTTCTGAAACTTTCTCCTGCCGCACAGAGGCGCTTTATCGCCAAAGAAATCGACTGGCGTTATTCCCCATCGAGAAAAAAGATGTTGAACGTGCTTGCAAAAGATATGAACATTGCATGGGCGAAGATGGAAAAGGATTTTATTCGAAGGATCGAGAGGGTGCACGATCGGCCATTTGCGTTTTCCTCGATTCGCGGCGCTTTATCTTGCGACGACTGGTTCGGCTACAACGTACCGGCTCGGATCTTTGCGGCAAACATGTTCAGAAATACGTTTGCAGGAGGAACGGATAACGCCATGCATGAATTGATGCATTTCATGTTCCATACTTATTACCAGAAAACCTGCGAGGAACAGGGATTATCAGAACAGCAAATATGGGATATCAAAGAATCTTTTACGGTTTTACTGAACGTCGAATTCGACGATTTGCGATTCAGTCGGGATATCGGCTACCCGGGACACGAAGAACTTCGTAACGTGATCGAAAAAGCATGGCTCAGATATCATGATTTCGAAAAGACGCTCACGAAGGCGATAACGTTCGTGAAAAAGAAAAATACAGCGTAATGCGAGCGACGGATCACCAGAGATGCGGCCGGCCGGGAAGCACAAAACACTTCCGGCAGCGTGGACGATACGATTCTCCCGGCATGATGATCGGACTATCATATGGCGCGGGATCACCATTCTCATCAAGCCGCTGAGAGAAGAACGCCTGTGCGCCACATTGACAGTATGATACGCACTGGGTGACGCTGCCGCCGTACGCAGAGATGAACCACTGCAATTTCAGCATGTCGCCGAACGGCAGACCCCGGAAATCGAGGTCGAGTCCGGCAATGAGCAGGTCGTAACCGTTTTCAAGCAAGGAACCGGCAAGCGGAAAAAGATCTTTCACGAACTGCCCCTCGTCGATCGCGATCGCGTCCACTCTTTTATTAAGTCTTTGCTCTTCCCTCTCGAGAATATCATAGATCTCCCATGGGTTCTGAGAATCGATCTCGATCGCCGGCATCTGCTGCTCGCCTTTTTCATAACGGCTCGTAATCACTCCCGTTCCGCTCTTCGTGTCATCGGCAGGTTTGACGACAAGAACGTCGTGATGGGCGAAGTTTCGTTGAACCGCAATGCGGCGCAGAAGTTCCGCGGTTTTCCCGCAACGCATCGTTCCTAAGATCAGTTCGATCCCATTCCTGTTGCTGTTTTTCATGATCTGCTTCTTCTTGATAGTAAGTAAATCAAATTACCTGTTCATGCGCAACCTTAGCTGTGTTCAAAAAATAAAAGGAAATGTAGAATAACGGTATCATGCAGATCCCTCGACGCAAATCTGACGAGTTGAAAAAGCGCGACACCGGGCCCGTTTATCTGACCGAGGCGGGTTTCGCGCGACTCCAAGGAAAGTTGGCACGGATCAGGCGATCCCTGCCGAACCTCATTGCCGATACGGCACAGGCGGCTGCTCAGGGCGATCGTTCGGACAACGCGGCATATACGGCATCCAAAGGAGCGCTTCGTAGGGCGAATTGGCAAATACTGGAGATAGAAGATGAATTGAAGCGTGTCGTCGTGATAACGCCGGGACCCGATGCGGACGGTGGCATCAAACTCGGTTCCATCGTTACGCTCGAAACGAAAAATGGTGAGAAGAGATTTGAAATCGTTGGACCAAAGGAAACGAATCCCGACACCGGCCGCATCTCGCAGGAATCTCCGCTCGGTGCCTCGCTCATCGGAAAAAAATCCGAAGAAAGCGTGACAATAAAAACGAAAAACGGTTCAACGAATTATCGCATAGTTGGCATAAAATAGATCTCGGATCTTCCGCGATATGCGGGATTTTTCTTGTTTTTCTCTGTAATTTTGATATGCTTTATCTCTGGCTCGTAAGAGCTAAAATCCAGTTCATTGCATGAGGTGAGATATGGCGGGTACTTTGACCACCCCCGAGTCCATGATTTTGCGGGCCCGGAAAGCTGTTCATCTTGAGCATGCCATGCGACATTATGGCGTTCAGCTCACCGAAAATACGAGAGGAAATGTCGTTTATGGACATTGTCCCCTGCCGGGGCATCAGCGGGCAGGAGGAAGGTCTTTTCGTGCGGAAGTCGATCCTGTCATGGATGGGCTTCTCAAATGGAGGTGTCTTTCAACCCAGTGTGCCGCAACACGTACGACCACCGGAAGCGATGTCGTGGCGTTTGTCGCCGAGATGGAACGGTGCAGTCTCTCCGAAGCGGCACGAATGATCCTTGACGGGCTGCTCTTTCAAAAGAGATAACATCCACCACCCCATTAACCTTGGCCGTCCGATCCGTCGGGCGGCCGCTTTTTTACGTTATTCATCGGGACATTTAGATGAACGCCCAGATCCCTTGGCTCGGAGCTTCATAAAATCCATGCTATACTTTTCTTATGCAGCCAGCACTCACTGTTTTAAACATTGAAGTTTCTTTTGACGGCAAGAACGTTCTCGAAGACGTTTCCATGGAACTTGGTGCAGGAGAAAGTCTTGCGGTCATCGGACCGAACGGTGCAGGCAAAACCGTTTTTCTTCGTGCACTTCTCGGCATGATCCCCTATCGCGGCACGATAACATGGGCGCCAAAAACACGGATCGGCTATGTTCCTCAGAAGATCGATGCCGATCGACACTTACCCGTTAATTTCAAGAATCTTTTTGCCGCAAAAGCGAGCATCCTCAAATTACCGGCGGCCGACATAGAAGAAGTTATCGAGATAGTCGGTCTGAACAACAACATTATTACGACTTCCGTAGGTCATCTTTCCGGCGGCGAGTTCCAGCGGGGGCTGATCGCCTTCGCGCTCCTCGGTAAGCCGAGCGTACTTATTTTTGATGAACCTACCGCAAGTATCGACGTTGCGGGCGAAGAGCAGATATATGATCTTATTCATCGCCTGCAGGACGCACAAGGCATTACGACCATCGTGGTTTCGCACGATTTAAGCTTCGTCTACCAATATGCCACCAAGGTGCTGTGCCTGAACCGGGCCGGCGTTTGTTTCGGAGAACCCGACATCGCCTTGACGCCGGAAGCGCTCGAAAAGCTTTATGGACCGCACAAGTACTTCCATTATTTCAACGATTCTCATTCGGATGATCATCGCACCAAAAATCACGACATTCAGCAATGACAAGATAAAGATACTTTTTAGATATTAAACAATGGCTTCCTCTTATTCCATAATTCTTGCAATCCTTGCCGCAGCCGCTGCGGGGCTGGTTGGTGCATTCGCCCTGATGAAGCGGACCATCCTTGCGGGCGACGTGATGTCGCATATCGCGATCCCCGGCCTCGGGCTTGCCCTGCTTTTCGCGTGGGATCCCTTGGTCGGCGGAGGACTTACGCTTTTTCTCGGTATCCTTATTATCTGGCAATTGCAGAAAAAGACCGAGCTTTCCGCCGAAGCCGCGATCGGGGTCATCTTTGCGAGCTCGGTCGCACTTGGCGCGCTTCTCATTCATTCGGACGAAGCGCTGGTTGATGCGCTTTTCGGTGGCTTCAAAAATCTCACGCCCGCCGAATTCGCTTTTGGTGCCGGAGCAAGCATTTTGATCATCGTTGCATTATGGCTTTTGCGAAACAAGCTCATTATTTCGCTTTTTTCGCCGGAGCTCGCAATTTCGAGCGGCATCAATGTGGATAGGATAAATCTTTGGTATTTGCTGCTTTTCGGTCTTGCGATCCTCGCCAATCTTCGTTTCCTTGGGGCGCTGCTCGTGGGATCGCTCATCATTATTCCGGCAGCCGTTTCACGCCAACTCACTCATTCTCTCGGCACGTTTCTTACGACATCCGTTATCGTTTCCGTACTCTCGATGCTTATCGGCACATTCATTGCCATGCACTATAATCTCGACACCGGTGCGACCGTGGTCGTGACCGCCGCCGCGTTTTTCGTGCTCAGCCTGTTCAAAAAGAAAAGATAAAAAGCTTCCCTTTTCTCTGTCATAGTCCCGAAGGCGGGACTATCCGTGCTTCCAATCTTTATTCAAATTATAGAGAAAGGAAGCAGGTATCCTCGACCAAGTCGAGGATGACAGAAAGGAAAAAATAAAGCTGGGTTCCCGCATGCGCGGGAACGACAAATAAGAACTTTCTGATTTATAGCACTTCCAGATCCAGCGTTTGGGTGATCTTGATCTGTTTCACGAAATCAGGAACATGGCTCACGAGGATCATCGCGCCGTCATAGCGATCCAGCGCTTTTGCGATGACGGGAATATGACGGAAATTGATATGGTTCGTCGGCTCATCGAGAAGCAGCAATCCCGGGCGCTCAAGAACAAGCCGCGCAAAAGCAACAAGTCCTTTCTGGCCCTCGGAGAGTAATCCGATCTTTGTCTTCAAGATTTCCGCGTCAAGTAAAAATCCCGCAGCCGTTGAACGCATCTCTTCTTCCGTCCCTTGGCGCGCAGCATCGGAAAGCTCCTCATAAACCGTTTTATCGAAATCGAGCGTCGAAAAGTCCTGGCGATAATAGCCGATGCGGATGCCGGGCTGGATCTCTTCTCCTTTGGCGTTGCCAGACGCTAAAGCTTTAAGCAGGGTCGTTTTGCCGATGCCGTTCGGTCCGGCGAGCAGCAGTTTTTCCTTCCGCTTCAAGATGATATTCACTTTCTTTGAAACTGGCTTATGCTCCTTCACGACCGAAACGGAAGTAAGCAAAAGAATACGACCCGCAACCTCTTCCTGACACGGAATGACGAAGTTCCGGATCGTCCGGTCTTCCTGGCGCATCACAACGACATCGCCCTCGAGCTCGGATATCTTCTTATTCATCTTCATGGCGACATCGCGCATGTGGCCGCCTTTCTGTGCGAAGAAATTCGCCTGGTCCTTGCGGTGCTGGATCTCCTTTGCGAGCCGGACATTTAACATGCGTTCGCGTTCGAGCCGCGCCTTGATGTCCTCGACCACTTTCAGATAATCGCCCACGTACTGTTCTATCTTTTTCGTGAACACATCGAGATACAGCACGCCTTTCGTGAACGCATTGAGGAAATCAGCGTCATGGGAAATGACGACGACGGTCTTCTGGTAATCGATCAGAAATTGCGTGAGCGCCGCAACGCCCTGCTTATCGAGATTATTGGTCGGTTCATCGAGCAGGAGGATGTCAGGGTCCTGGATGAGCGCCTGCGCCAACAGCAAGCGTGCCTGCTGGCCTCCCGAGAACTGGCCAAGCTTCTTTTCAAGCGGCGCCGCAAGATGCACGACCTCCAATATTTTTTTGATGCGCGGTTCGATGTCATACATCTTTTTTCCCGGAAACGCGCGTTCGAAAAATTCCAATACTGTTATCTCGAGCTCATCACGCGGGATGACCTGTTTTCCGATCGCAATGCTCAATCCTTTTTCAATGATGATCGAACCCTCTTCCGGCTGGAGCTCGCCCATGATCATCTGGAATATGGTGCTTTTGCCCGCACCGTTCTGTCCCATGAGCGTCAGCTTCATGCCGCGCCGCACCGAAAAACCGACCTCATCGAGGATCTTTTTCCGCCCGTAGGAGAACGAAACTCCGCTGAATCTTAAAATGACGTCGTTGTTTGGCATTGATCAAAAGAAAAGCCCTTTCGGGCAAATACGTCCGCAGTATAGCCGATTTTATGATTTTTTAACAGTCTCGCTCTGATTCGCGATGTCAGTATTTTAAACCCCGGTCTTTTTTGCTTTTACCGCCTTCGCCGCCTTTGTTGTCTTTTCCTTCTCTATCTTGTTCAATATCTTTTTGATCTTCTCCATGCTCGCTTCGTCCGCGATCGATACCGCAAAGGCAGTCGGATTCAGCTTCTTCAAAATGTCGACTTTCTTCTTTAGTTCTTTTTTTTCAAAGAGATCGCTCTTTGAAAGAAACAAGTATTCCTTCTTTTTGAGCAGTTCAGGGTTATGTGCGCCGAGCTCGTAGCGGATCGTTTTATAATCTTTTTCGAGATCCTGCGATTCTGACGCAATGAAATGGAAAAGGATGCGCGTACGCTCGATATGCCGCAAAAATTTAACGCCAAGCCCCTTGCCTTCCGATGATCCCTCGATGATTCCCGGAATGTCGGCAATGATAAGATCGTAATACACACCGAGACTCGGTTCGAGCGTCGTGAAGGGGTAGTTCGCAACCTTGCTGTGCGCACTCGTAAGTTCGTTCAGCATGCTCGATTTCCCGGCGTTCGGAAGCCCCACAAAACCAACATCCGCAATGAGCTTCAATTCGAAGCGGAACATGAACTGTTCACCGGGAAGTCCCGGTTGGAAGTTCTTAGGCGACGTGTTGTGCGCCGAACGGAAGTAGAAATTTCCCCGGCCGCCGAGCCCGCCCTTGGCGAGGATCACCCGCTCACCCACGTGTTCAATGCTCGCGTCCTCGCCGGTTATGAGATTATGCGCTACCGTGCCCACGGGAAGTCTTAATATAAGATCTTCACCATCATGTCCGTCACGGAACTGGCCCCGGCCTTCGCGGCCGTTTTCTGCGTTGAACTCTTTTTTAAAGCGGAACAGGTTCAGCGCACTCATATCGGAGACACCGACAGCGACAACATTTCCGCCACGCCCACCGGAACCGCCCACCGGTCCAAGCGCCATCATATTCCGATTGAACGCCACGGCGCCCTTGCCGCCATCGCCTGCCGCGATTCTTGCTGTTACATCATCAATAAGCATACCTTTATGCTACCTTAATTGAGAAAAATAAGAAATCGATACATTGGGGCGCGAACTCTTTTTTATCCTAAGATAAGTTTTTTGATCTCTGCCATCTTTCGAGGATCAGCTTTTGCCTCAAGTATCCTGATCTTCAATTCCTGGTCGGTAAATTCTTCCCGTGAGGCAATGTTCATGAATTCGTCAAAATCGACGAATTTGAGCTCTATCTTTTCGGCGCCATCTAAATTCTGCTCCGCAATTTTTTTGCATCCTTTGGCAATGAACGTATAAACCGCCCACTCTATCTTTCCGACGGGTTGGACGGCGTCGAATAAGGACCAATCTTCCGATTTATATCCCGTTTCTTCCAGAAATTCCCGCTTTGCGGCGGCAAGAACATCCTCCCCCTCATCGACGCGGCCACCGATCAAACCGACGAAAGGTTCCTTGTTCGGCTGTTCCTGCAGTCCTAAAATTATCTTTTCGTCTTCCGTGATCGGGATAACCATTGCCGAATCCGGCCGTTTGATCTTTTCGAAAGTCTTGACCGAACCATCATAGCCTTTCACCTCCCATTGATAGACATCAAAAAGCACGCCCGTAAATACTTTCTTTGCGTCATCCGGCAATGGCTGCCGTGATACCGGTCTCGCTACTTCCATGTTGAAAGTATAGCGTTTTTTCACACCCTGAGAAATAGGCGCTATTAAAGTTGAAGTATGCTATCCTTACTTCGTAGCAGGCGGGATAGTCGCTGCCGTCTAAATTATTAAATATCCTATTCATGACCGATACCAATGTACCGGTAGAAGCGACTCCGGAAGTTCAGCCGGAAGCATCTCCCGTGACCGAAAAGGCTCCGGAAACAGTTGAGGCCGCCCCGGCGACCGAAGCTGCTCCGTCCGAACCTGCGACCGAAAGCTCCGAGGCTCAGGTGTAGCAAAAAAATCCCCTCGCATCAGCGGGGGATTTTTTTATAGAAGAAATTATATTATTTTTTCTTTTTTGCTGCGATCTTCTTTTTGGGAAGATCTTTTTTAACTATCTTTTTTGCTGCGATCTTAGTTGATGTTGGCACTGACACTGGTGTCGGTGGTGTTATAATCGGCGCAACTGACACGATCGGCTTCGGCTTCGATAGCGTTTCCACGATACGCAAAATATTGTCCATTTTCGCGTTCATAGCGTTCATCTGCTGCTTGAGATCGGCGATGCTTCGATCCTCGATCCTTGGCGCGATCGGAACCGTGGGAACATCCCTTCGGATGAAATTTTCCCTGCCCGCCGGAGCCGACGTTGGACTGCCGAAGCAAGCCCGGCAATATACCGGCTTTTGGCCATTCGGACGGAACGGAACCTGGCAGGCATTACCGCATTTGCTGCAAACCGCATCGAAAAGTTCGACTCCCTCTCTTCGAGGTCCGCCGCCGAACTGCGGGCGCGGGCGATCAAAACCCGGGCGACTTGGCCGTCCCCCGCCGAATCGACTTCCGCCATGCCCGCCATTGCCATGAGGTTTTCTGAATTTGTTCATAATATATGATAGATGAGTTTTACTGCGACATTCAGAGCGTAGTCTTTTTCACCGATAAAAGCAACAAAAAAAAGAACCCGCCTTACGACGGGTTCCGGCAAAAGGACTGTTCATGATTGCTTGCAAATGCCGCGGGGGTATGTTTCCGCATGCGGGAACAACGCCTCTTCGGCAAAAGAAAAAGTTTCTTTGCGCGGTTCATGCGACTCGAGAATCCGTGCAAATCGTCTCGCATCCTCGATAGTCCCCCGTGCCCACTCAAATGGCCATGGATCATGCGTGACCGCGGCGTCGAACTCGGGCCATGAGAAAAGTTTTTGCGGTTCTCCGTCGTTCCACGTCGGATATCCGATCCCAAGCTCGCGATTCACCATGAAAGTGCTCGAACTTATTCTTGAACTGCGCGGCGGCAAATGATCCTGCACGTGGCTTAACAGAATTTCATCAAGCGCGATGATAGCCCTCCCAGTTCCCTTGATGACAGCAGGGAAAGATCTCGTATGCACGTTCTCAAGTTCGAGATAATATACCGTCTCGGTTTGCCATCCATCGTGGTTTCCGATCATAAGCTTGCCATACGTTTCCGGAGACTCCATTTTTCCTCCTTCTCCAGCACTTGCCGGGATCTTTTGCTACGCTATCGCTCCCTTTAGAAAAAGTAAACGATAACCGAGATCTCCCGATGAAAACATAAAAGGCTCCGCGAGCGGGCAAAAGCCTTTTACGCGAAGCCTTGTTAACGAGGAGGATGTGCGGAAAATACACAGATCATCATGATGACCAACGTCAGAAACAGCAAGAGTGAACACCATTCCTGCCCCGTCGGAAGTCGGAAGCTAGCAGATCCTTTAGTCACGTCAATTGCCTCCTTGGAAAAGTTATTCTACAGAGATTATATCCTATTTTTTTCATTTGTCGAACAGGAAGAAGATCAATTCGATCTATTCGATCGGATCAGCTCTATTTTTCTTTCCCGACGCCAGCTTTTTATCTCGGCTTCGCGTTTCGACGCCTCGGAACGATTTGGATAGGTTTCCGCATGAACTATTTTTCGAGCACCATGCGACGCCGTATAATGACTGCCGCTTTTATTCTTATGTTCGTCGAATCTTCGCTCAAGATCGGTCGTGATGCCCGTATAGATACTGCCATCCGTGCACTCTAGGAGATAGACAAAATAAACCATATTCTCAGTATAGCTCTTGCGCAGATATTCATAGGTTCCGCGTCTCTTTTCTGATACTATATAGCTAATGAATGATAAAATTCCGTGGGATGTCATCGTGGTCGGCGGAGGGCCAGCGGGCATGATGGCTGCCGGAACCGCTGCAAAAAGAGGCGCCAAGGTCATTCTCCTCGAAAAGAACGATACGCTCGGAAAAAAACTGCTGATCACCGGCGGCGGCAGGTGCAATGTGATGAACTCAGAGTTCGATAACCGCAAATTTCTCGCAAAATTCAAAAACGACGGAAAGTTCCTCTTTTCGGCATTTTCGCAATGGAGCGTGAAAGAAACTCTCGATTTTTTCCACGAGAACGGTATGGATACGAAAGTGGAGAACGAATTGCGGACGTTTCCCGTTTCAGATTCCGCGCGATCGGTATGGAACGTTCTTTTGAACTATATGAAAAAATACCACGTCACGGTGCGCTCCCATGCTCCCGTAGCGAAAATAGTGCGCGATCATGACGTACTCATTGGAGTAAAACTCAAAAACACAAGCGCGGTGCGGGGTCGTTCCATAATCATTGCGACCGGCGGAACCTCACATCCAGATACCGGCTCTACGGGTGACGGTTATGCATGGCTCAAAGATATCGGACATACCATTATTGCACCGACCCCCTCGCTTGTACCGATCGCACTGAGAGATGTATGGATAAAAAAACTTTCGGGTGTGAAACTTTCCGATATTAAAATAACGGTTTTGCAAAATAATAAAAAGCAGGATGCCGCGAACGGCAAAATTCTTTTTACCCACGCAGGTTTGAGCGGTCCGACCATCCTTAATATGAGCAAGGATATCGGAGAGCTTTTGAAATATGGCGAGGTTGCTCTTTCCCTTGATCTCCTGCCGAAAGAAGATCACGGAGCCCTCGACGCGGAACTCCAAAAACTGTTCAAGATCAATAATAGGAAAAAATTGCAGAACGCCCTTCCGGATCTTATCCCCAGAGCCATGGTTCCGATCGTCATGGAACTTGCCGGCATTGCGAAAGAGATCCAATGCAATAATGTTGCGCGGGAAAAACGAATGAAGCTCATCGGCGTCATAAAAAATATCCCCCTCCATGTAGATAAATTGCTTGGCGCGGAAAAGGCAATTATAACGAGCGGGGGCGTTGCGCTTGATGAAGTGGATTTTAAATCTATGCGATCGCGCCTGTTCCCGAACCTTTACCTTATCGGCGATATTCTGAACATCGACCGCCCATCCGGCGGCTATAGTCTCCAGATCTGTTGGACCACCGGCTTTGTTGCCGGAACCGCGGCTGCAAAAAAATCCTGAATACCTTGTTCTTTCTTATTCTCGGCTGATGCATTAGACTTCAATCGGAACGACATCATGAAATCTATTTCCAGAAAAACCTATCACGCGTTATTTCTTACGGGCATCATCCTGAAGGGAGCGATCAGTCTTGGAGAAATCGCTTCCGGGATCGTTTTTACGCTCTTCAGCTACGATAAACTTTATAACATTGTTTTTCTGTTCTTCGGCGGCGAGCTCGCGGAAAATCCGAGAGATTTTGTCTGGGGATACATCTTCCACGCGTTCCAAAACTTCTCCTCGACGCCGCGAGCGGTATGGGCTTTTATATTCCTTTCGCACGGTATCGTGAAAATATTTTTGCTTTTAGGACTCTGGTATAATAAATCCTGGTCGTATCCGGCATCTATCGCCGTTTTTTCGTTTTTCATCGTCTATCAGCTCTATCAATCGATCATGACGCCATCAATTCTCCTTTGGCTCATTACCTTTCTTGATGCCGCGGTGCTCTTTCTTGTCGGCAACGAATACCGACACCGGAAAGATATGCTATGGGAAATATAAACCGCCTATCCCCGCTCACCGAAAAGATCCGGCTATCATGAAACGTTTTTCTCTTATGATAAAATCAAAAAGATGATGATTCTATTTTCTCAGGTTTTTTTTGCGATCTTCGGCGTCATGGACCCCGTGGGCAACATTCCATTCTTTCTCACTTTTGCCCATTCGCTTAACCGCGAACAAAAAGAAAAATTCGCCCGATCAGCCATTCTCTATGCCGGAGTCATCCTCATCATTTTCATGCTCCTCGGGAATGCGATCTTGAACGTCTTCGAGATATCCATAGGAAGTTTTCGCATTGCCGGCGGACTGGTCCTTTTGGCGCTTGGGTTTAAAATACTTTTCGGCATAGAATTCAGTACGAAGAAAGAAGAACCTGAAAACGAAAAAGAACCCAGCATCATACCGCTTGCGACGCCGCTCATTGCGGGTCCAGGCATGATCAGTTTGGTCATCATTCTCGCCAAAGAATACGGATATCTCCTGACGCTCGCGGGCATCCTTGCGAATCTCCTTATAAACTATATCGTCTTCTGCCTCGCGCCATACATTCTGAAAGTATTCGGCAAAAAAGAGGTTGTGGTATTCGGTAAAATGATGGGCCTTATCCTCATGGCGATCGGCGTCGAGTTCATCCGCACCGCGCTGTAGAAATCGATACAAGTCGTCACACAACGATCAATGCTTCGCTCATATGTGCATGCACGTTATCATAAGAACTTGACAGTTCTCTATCTATATGGCATCTTGAACCAAGAGTTCCTTGAAAACAGAACGACATGGAAATGGGAGCTTAATGCCACCCAGGAGGGCTTCAATGAAAAAAGCAATCAGGAATTTTGTCATCGTTTTTGTGGTCACCGCTATTGGCGCCCTCACCGGATGCGGTAGCGGCGGCAATACGAATCCAATCGGTGGCGGCAGTGTTGCTTCCATCAGCATCAGCGCCAATCCTACTTCAGTGCAGGTTGGCAAGACATCCCAGCTTACCGTTAGCGTCGTGTGCAGCGGCACCTGCGATCAGTCTTACGCGCTGAGCGCAAATTATGGCACGATCAGCGGAACCGTTTATACGGCTCCGTCAAGCGTACCGTCTGGCAGCACCGCAACCATCACGGCTTCGGCGGGCGGAAAAACGGCAACCGCAACAATCACAATCACGGCCGCTCCGGCAGTGAGCATCAGTGCCATCTCCGGCACGACCATTCCACAGGTAGGCGTGAAGTATACCTATACTGCGATCGTAACGAACCCAATCGGGTCCAATGTCGCCATGACGTGGTACTCTTCGGATTCGTCTGTTGTCAGCATCAATCCAACAACGGGTATGGCTACGATCGAGAAGACCGGCACGGCGACCATTACGGCAACGGCAACGGCGGACACGTCGAAGACGTCATCCGTAACAGTCAAAGTGCGCGACTGGGTCCTCGCCACCTCTGGTAACTACGACGTCTATTTGGTGGATGTAACGGGAACTGAAAACCCCATTCAGTTATTGAACAACAACACGTGTGTGCTTCGATCGTTCTCATTTGATCGGTTGAGCTTTGCTTGCACCCTCGGGAGTAAGATCTTCATCTATACCACCGACGGGACTGCAAGCGGCACCGTTCTGACGAACACGGCCGAGACGGGTTTGTATTCCGTCATTGATGCAGGTTTTTCACCCGACGGAAAACATCTTGTCTATCAGGCGATTGCCACACAACCCGACAATTCCTCGAAGGCAGAGATTTACGCGTCCGCATTGGACGGCACGGGGCAGCAACTCCTGGAAAGTGAAACAGTGACGGGCCTCGTAGGTGATGGGCCACACTATTCGCCCGATGGGACGAAGATTCTCTGGCATCACATTGAAGGGGGCGCTGAATACGTCTGGATCATGAATGCGGACGGAACTAATCAGGAACAACTCATCAATACCCCAAGCGGAGGAGGGGTTTGGTCAGCCGATGGGAATGAGATTCTTTACTACCACATTACTGTCGGCGGCATTTATTGGATAAATGCCGATGGTACGGGAGGCGAAAACCTCCTTATCGGCGGTCCGGTATCCCATCCGACCCCCTCAGCCGACGGAGTTCGCCTGGTATATTGGGACAACAATACCCTTAAGGTCGCTGACACAACGACCGGGGCAACTCTCAGCACTTTGAATTTCACCACTGGAACACCTCTTATGGCCTGGTAAGACCACGTGAGGCAACGGCCACGGATTTTTTCCGTGGCCGTTTTCTTATCTATCTAAAAGACATCATGTTCTTTATGGAGAATGAACGTAGCCAACCGGGGATCCTCGTAAAATGATAGCACCCGAGCCGCTAAAACTGATATGATATCCTGAACTGTAACCAAGTGATCCACCGTTCTCGATAATCATCTGTTGATCAATGAGAAGGTTGCCATTCGTCACTGAGTTGGCGGTTGTGATATCCAACCATGCGGGGCAAGTAGCGGCAACTGTGCTCAAGGTCCATGTTCCGCCTCCTGCGTCCATGGTTGTGTTGCACGGGGAGCCATATCTATACAGATATGCACCATAGTAATTGCCCATGACCTGCCCACTGCAGGTATAACTGCTATAATTCGAGCAAGTTGGGTTCATGACATAGAAGCCGCCACTATTGTCAACAGCATAATCGTCGACAGCTATTTCGACGTACTGCCAGAAATTATAAGTATATGACCAGGCTCCATACGGGGTCGCGACGCTCCATACCAACGTAGAAAGGCTGGGACTTGAGTATTCGTTGAAATTCCCGTTTATCTCGACGTACAGGTCGCCAGAACTGTCGATATTTACACCATAGACACCGCCGCCTACGGCGGTGTCGTAGATATCACTAAGGGAACCGCTGGAAAATTTCACGAGCTTGCCATAATTGGTCGCCCGGGAACCCGATTCGTCCACGGCAACGCTGTTATTGGCATTTGCCGAGATATAGGCATTGCCCGAAGAGTCAATCGCCAAGCCATTCTCGGCATTGTACGTATACGAACGGGGATATACGGGATCATACATGAGGCCGCCGCCGCTATTATATTCCATAACAAACCATTCATTCTTCCGGCTAGCTCCACACTCGGCGTAGCCGACGATATAGATGTTATTCGAAGGACCGCCGATCTTAATGAGATCTCCCGCACTAAGGGAACCGCCGCACGTGCTACCGCCAAGGCCCCATGAAGCCCACAGCTGAGTACCAGCGCTATTGAACTTGATGGTATAGCTCGAAAAATATCCACTATTGGTGCACGTTCCAGTCCAGTAGACGTTCCCGCTCGCATCAACGGCGACGCCATCGCCAAAACAGCTGTTACTCGGGAGCATAGTGACGTTGGCAAAAGCCGACGCGCTCCCCGCGCTCGTGATCTTGTAAATCTCGCTAGTATCATTTTGGTTATCAAATCCGTCGACCGTATAGACGTTCCCGCTCGCATCAACGGCGATACCGTTGATGTCATAGTCTCCACCAGGGTCAACCGCCCAGACCGAGGTCGAAGAATTGGGGCCAAACTTATAAACCGTACCATCGAAAGCATAGTAGGCATTTTTGTTCGAATCGACGGCGAGGCGCGACCACGCATTGCTCACCAGACTAGAACCCGTACCCTTACTCCACAGCTGGACAGGGGTTGCCGCGAGACTCGTACGGGGAAGGAACAATGCCAAACCAACCAACCCTACACCAAGAAAGAGATTGAAAAGAAAGTGCCGTTTCATGTTATGGAGTGGATTGATTTGGCAACGCGCGGTTTCCAGGCGGATGCGTGGTGGTCTTCGTTATGTCTTGACATTGTTGCTTTGCCGCGGTTGTCGTAAATGTTGTGCAATCGGGAGTGCTCGTAGGAGCGGCCGCCATCGTGAACATCAGGAAATCTGTCTCGCAAGCGGCAACCTGCGTGCTCGATGCGGGAAGATTCGAACACGGACTTGCGTTGCCTCTTTTCATGGCCGCGTCCGTCCAGAAATTAATGCGGCAACCGTCTCCCTGGGCACCACTCCACTGATCACAGAAGGAAACACTGGTCGCCTTGGCGGCAAGCATAGCAATGATCTCACTCTGGCATCCGGCCACAGACATCAGCTTATCATCAAGATCATTACACGCGCTGATATCAAGATTCGCCACAGCCTTATTCTGTGCAATATTGTTCTTGCAGACCGTTTCATAGTTCACACCATCCACCATCTGGTTCACTGACGCACATTTTGAAGCATCTCCCGATTTAATGATATTTGCCGTAGTCGTCTCAAGGAGAGATGTATTGGGAGGAGATGACCGTTTTTTTATAGAGAACCAAAAAACCAGCGCTGCAATGATCACAACGACGATCGAAAGCGTGACGATGATGTTTCTCTTGTTGATAAGGTGATCCATGAGCGAAATCGACATTCTTTCTTCTTTCCGACGATTAAAATGGTTTTCTTACCAGTTTTATTCGCATCACACAATAATAAAAACCTCTATATAATATAGTATAGAGGTTTTTATAGACATGTCATCGTGACTTATCCACAGGTTGCAGGACCGATGTATTCAAGACGGCCGTAATCGTAAAATACGCCCAAATAGAGCTACGGGGTTATACCCCATAGACTTCCTTTTTTGGGCCATTAGGTCGTCACTATCTTTTTGTGTCTGATCCGCAGGCTGTTCCCGACGACGCTGACGCTCGACGCCGCCATCGCCGTTGCCGCGATCATCGGATTAAGAAATCCCAATGCGGCGAGCGGGATCGCCGCGACATTATAGAAGAACGCCCAGAAAAGGTTCTGTCGGATGGTTCTGAACGTCCTTTGCGAGAGCGTGATCGCCTCGACAACTTTCATGGGACTTCCCTTTACAAGCACGATGTCCCCTGCTTCGATGGCGATATCGGTGCCGGTTCCCATCGCGATGCCGAGATCCGCCTGCACGAGTGCGGGTGCGTCATTGATACCATCCCCCACGAACGCAACCTTCGATCCCTGCGCCTGAAGCTTCTTTATTTCTAAGGCTTTATCCTGCGGCATAACATGCGCGATAACGTCATCGATATCAAGCGTCCGTGCGACCGCTTGCGCCGTGGCTTCGTTATCCCCCGTGATCATCATGGTCTTTATGCCGATACGTTTCAGCGCTTTTATCGCCGCCGCCGCATCGCTCTTGACCGCATCGGCAACCGCAAGCACGCCGATAAGATCTTCACCCTCGATGATCGCAAGGATCGTTTTCGCTTCCGATTGGAGCCGGGTAATGTCTTTTTCCAATGAACCCAACGGGATATTCTGCTCCAGAATAAAATGAATACTTCCAACCGCAACTCGCTTTCCACCGGCAATTCCTTCGATCCCTTTTCCGGCAATATTCGAGAAACCGCTGATGGCAAGCGGTGCTAAATGTTTTTTCTTCGCCTCGTCCATAACGGCGCGCGCAAGCGGATGCTCGGAAAAGCTTTCTACGCCTGCGGCGAGCGCAAGGAGATGCTCCTCCGCAATGCCAGAGGCGACAATGATATCCGTGACCTCCGGTTTTCCTTCAGTGAGCGTACCGGTCTTATCGAAAATCACTACATCAATTTTCTTCCCTTTTTCGAGAGATGAACCGTTTTTAATGAGCACGCCACGCCGTGCGCCTTCGCCAGTGCCGACCATAATGGCCGTTGGTGTTGCAAGCCCCAAAGCGCACGGACATGCTACCACGAGCACCGCAACGGCTGACGTCACGCTCTCTGCAATATTGTGCGTCACAAAAAACCAGATCACGAATGTCGCTGCCGCAAGCGTGAGAACAATCGGCACGAACACCGATGAGATTTTATCCGCAAGCCGCTCGATCGGCGCTTTTTGCGTCTGCGCGTCCGATACCATCTGCACGATCTGCGCGAGCATTGTCTCGCTCCCGATCTTCGTCGCTTTCATGTCGAAACTTCCGCTCACGTTCAGCGTCGCGCCGAAAACTGCATCGTGAACACCTTTGCCGACCGGCATGCTTTCGCCGGTCAACATCGATTCATCGATGCTTGTTCCACCGGAAACCACTTCGCCGTCTACGGGAATCTTTTCGCCGGGCCGAATACGCAAAATATCGCCGACAACGACATCGGCGATGGGAATTTCTCTTTCCTTGCCATCACGCAGAACCTGCGCTGATTTAGCGCCAAGCTGCATAAGTTTTTCCACTGCCTCCCCCGCGGCTCCGCGGCTCTTCGCCTCGAAATATCGTCCGAGCAGGATAAGCGCCGTAACGACCGCACCTGTTTCGAAATACGAATCCATGCGACCGGCCGCAAGCCCGTAAACGCTCCATGCGAACGCGGCAATTGTCCCGATCGAAACGAGCGTGTCCATATCCGCCCGAAGACGCCGCAGGTTCCTGATCATACCGATATGAAACTCACGCCCGAAACCAAAAATGACGATGGCGCTCAGAACCATTTGCGTAATAACCGACGCATCGATTCCCGCAACGGAAATTCCGAATCGAATATTCGCCATTGCAAGTATTGCCGTGATACCGGCAAGGACGATCGCCCAAACCGCAGTTCGTTTTATCCCCTCCACTTCCTTTTTTTCATTTGCATGTCGCATGGAGTGGTCCATACCGCCCATATCTTCCACGCGATAGCCGGCATTTGTGACAGCCTCATGTATCGCTTTTTCGTTCGTCACCGCTTCGTCAAAGGATACACTCGCCTGTCGCAGTGCAAAATTCACCGAAGCATCTTGCACGCCTTTCACCTCTTTGATCGCTTGCTCATTCAGCAATACGCACGAAGCGCAATGCATACCTCCGATGCCGAAGGTTATTTTCTTCACGGTCAAGGGTCCCATTGCGCTTTTTGCATGATCCATAGCCATATCATGCGGCATTGTTTGCGCATCCTTTTTTTTCATCTGTTCCGCAGGAACAAGATCCATACCGCATTTAGGACAACGACCAGGGTGATCCTGAACGATCTCCGGATGCATAGGACAAGTATATTTCATGTTTGTTTTTTAACTGTTACTTTAGATTAATTCTACCATGTCTGACCACGAGCCTTTACCCAACGATCGTAAATGTTCCTGAGAACATGCCCATACCGCAGGTGAAACGTATATTCCCCGTCTGCGTCGGCGTGAACGTGATCACGTTCTGCCCTGCTTGGAGGAATTGCGCAATATTGTACGCTGGCATCCGGATGCTTGCCGAACAGGTGTATGCATCCTGCGAATCGATCACCCACTTCACCGGAATACCTTTTTTGACCGTGAAACTATTCGGATTATATCCGCTTGCGGTCTGTGTCATATTCACGACCTGTTCGCCATCTTCTATCTGCGCAATCTGCCCCTTGGAAGAACTTTGACCGCTGGGACATGGCGTTCCAACCGGACACGAACTTCCGGCGGAAGCTAATGAAGGAAATCGAATATCGATCCCGCTTAAATTATATCCGTTCGCAATATTGAAGAATCCAAGAATGAGAACGACCAACCCCACGAACCGGAAGAATATTCTCGCCGGAGTTCCCTTGAGGATCGAGGTCAGCGCCCCGACTCCCAAAAGTCCAGGCAGCGTACCAAGCGCGAAGAGAAACATGATCGTTGCGCCGGCCACGAAGCTTCCCGTCGTAACGGCGTAGACCTGCATCGCCTGCGTAAAACCGCATGGCAGAAAGAACGTGAGCGCCCCGCCGATCAGCGCCTCCTTGTGCGAGTACTCCTTATTTTGATCTTTCATCCCGAGCGCACGGCCAAGCTTTTTCGGCAACGCAAGACTCAAATTCGAGAGCTTCGGCGAAATGCCGGTCAACTTGAGTCCGAGATAGAGCATCACCATGCCTGCCGCCGCAACCAAGAACCCCGTGAAGCCCGTCGACAGCTTCACGACGGACCCCACAGCACCAATCGCACCGCCAAGCACGGTATACGAGATCAATCTGCCGGCATTGAAAAACAGATTCGGCTCAAATCGTTCCCATCTCGTCGCATACTGATGCGTTTCGGCATAAGACGCCGAAAATCCTGCGACGAGGCCGCCGACCATCGCCATGCACGTCGAGATGCCCGCCGTAAGCCCGATCACAAAAACGATAGGATAGGTCGGAGCGGCACCGAAAGCCGAACCGAGACCATTGAATATGCCGAGGAGCTTTCCGGCCATAAAAAGCACCATGAGCGCCGAGACGCCGAGCATGATATCGAACCACGTGTCGCTATCGCCCGAGAGCCATGGGAGCTTGCCGCCCTGGCCTAGTGAATATCCCGCCTCCTGCACCGCTTTTGCGATCGCCGCATCGTTCGGCGCACCGTGAGCGAATTCGACTTCTGCAACTCCTTTTTTGTAACTGACCTCGACGTTTTTCACGCCCTCGATCCTCGAAATGTTCTTTTCAAGCAGCATCTCGCACGATCTGCAATGCATACCTTTGATGTTATATTTCTTCATTTCTTCATAATTTTTATCTTTTCTGTCGTCCCCGCGGAGGCGGAGATCCACGCTTTTAGTCTTAATGAAAGCAGGCTCCGGCAAGAACCCATGCTTTCTTTAAATTAGGTTTCTTTTTTCGCGCAACAAAAAACCGCATCCCCGGATCATCGGAGCGGTTGTGCGGTGAATATCCTAAAAACCAAAAACTCTTGAATGCAAAACGCCGTCGCTGATCAGATTGAGAACAACATCGGAACGCCGACCGATAAGCGAATTCCTTGCCTGTTCATGCGCCATCGCCAAAAATTCATCGGCATGACCATTTTCAAAAAAAGATCTAATTACAAATCCAACCACAAGGAGCAGCGCAACGACAAACCCCAGAATCCTCGTGACCGTCGAAGTATTCGCTATCGCCTGCACGGAAACAGACATGAACGGGCACACCGCCCCCGTCGTCATGCCATTCCCGCAACTGTTCATCATATTCGCCTGGCCCGACGCAAGACAAATCACCGATCCCGCCATGAGCGTGAAGGCAACGAGCGCTACCATGCCAATGACTTTTTCCGAAACTTTCATAATTTTCATCATATAGCAAAAAGGGAACCTTTAAAAGCCCGATGATATTCCGGACCGCAGAGCCGTTCAATGGATCACTTCATCCGATTGGCAATAGACCAGAGAAAACGAGCATCTGCAGTGGACAATTCCACCACCTTAGGATTTTTGGGAATGCGCTCTGATCTGGATGAATACGATTCCAGAGGAAGGTGGGATATCCTTTTTCGAAATAGTTTTCTATAAAATAAACCGGCGATGAGGTAGGTTCCTGTGGGATTCGGATGGTGTTCATCATGCTCAAACAAGCTCATGTGCGGTCGTTCCTTAAGGGCAAGCGTAAAAGCAGGTTCAGAGGAGATCATTTCGGTATGTAATCTTCTTGCTACAGTTGCATACATTGCATTCAATTTTTTTGCATCATCGAATAAGCCGATACCGATAAATGCGGGAGGACAATAGAGAATTGTTTTTGCTCCGCGCGCCTTGGCTATTTTGTCGAATCGAGCGGCATATGTGGCAAATATCTTTGGCTTTCCAGCATGAACAATGCCATCTTTGATGATCCCTCCAAGTCGTCCCCTTTCTTGCAGAACGATATAATCCCAATCTCTGCCATAAAGCTTCTTCAGAGCTTTACCATCATCCCAAAGCATTTTTAATGTGGCACCGCCACGAAAAACACCATCAACAAAAAGGTCACCCGCACCCGACGCATGAGCAAAACGAGCTATTAGTTTCGGTAAACTATGGTAGTAACTGAAACTGTTTCCAATAAAAAGGATCGATATCGGTCTAGCCTTCTTCTCTATCATCACTTTATCCTAGCATAAAATTTGCCCAAGAAAACTGGCTCTTTATAGACCGAAAACGTTTATCTTAAAACGTTGAGTCCCAAACCGACCAATCTAAACGGAATGCTGGACCTCATAAATGAAGTTCGAACAGTAATTTTATTAAGCTCAATATAAAAATCTACTTATTTTTTGCTTCTTTCGGTAAAATCTTCCGCAAAACATAATATATGCCTAGTAAATCAACAATTTCTAAAACTATCCCGCATAAATACCCCTTCCAGTTTGAACCATAAGTCGCCACTGCAAGTTGAAAACCAACGATTACAAGTTGGATAATACCAACCAAAATTAAAACAATCGTGAGTGCCGTATTGGCTTTATTTGCACTTTTGAGATTTTTATTGAGATCCTTAATTTCATCCCTCAAATCGTAAAGAGCTTTGTTGTCGATAGATGATTGAAGATTATGAGATGCCATGGATAAATTTTATCTTTAGTTTCTCTTAATGGTGTATGAAATTATTATAATGAGTAGAAAACCAAATACGAAATTCAGAATTAAAGATAATGCCAATTATTGTACCCGTAGCACATACCAACCACCAGATAATCTGAAATATTTTTATAATCAAACTGTCCGCACTTACTCCTAAATAACTAAAGAGTTTCTTGGGTAAAAATACGAGTGATTCGAGCCAATAAATTGGATTTATCGCATCAACCATTCTACTTCTAAAAACCCCGATTGATTCCCTGAAAAGCTGGACGACGATACTTGGTATATCTTCCCTTGTGAGTGGCAGATTATCAAATAAACTTATTTTCATTGTTTTTACATATCCAAAACCACCAGGTTCGATAACAGGTAAGTCAAAATCCTTTAAGCTAGCTCGTCGAAAAATACTGATAATTTTGTGCTTGTTTTCTTGAATGGTCCAATCACTTTTATCGTCTATGGCATTTTGCAGATATTGATTGTATTTAGCAAAATACTTTTTCGCCAAAAAATAATAATAAACATTATAAAGAACCTTAATGACAACGCAGATTAAGAAAACAGATAATAACCTCAAAATCAAATCCATGATTATTGATAATCCTGTGAAACAATATAATTTTCCGAGCAAAACGGTTGGTCGTCTTCTCTAATAAATTCCCTTGCAATATTCGTAAAACCGCCATCTATTCCAGAATTTGGACCACCTTCTTCGGCTTGCGATTCTTGAACATATTTTTTAATGTCTGGGTTGCAATAGGCTTTTTCAACATCATAAGAAAAGGCATCGGACGCCATCTCGTCTGTTATTAAATTTTTATCGACGACATCATCAAGCAATCCCCACATCATAAGATAATCGTCTACTTTTTCATCAGTAAATTTTGCCTTAGGACCATATAAAATTGGCTGATCATTGGCGATTGCGGAAATCAATCCCGAATATGAATCGATGCCATTCCTTAATTGGCTGTTAAAATCAATCATAAACGTTGCTGACTGTTGATTCTGCGAATTCTGAATTTGTTTTTGTAGAACTATCGCTTGTTGTCCAGTGTAAAGTGCAATAATAGCAGTTGCCACAAACAATAATCCTGCAACGAGGAGAGAAAGATTTTCTCTTATCCAATCTCGCCAGTTGTAGGAAATTAGTTGATAACCTCTCGCTGTTAGCTTTAATTTGTTACTTGTTTCCCTTCTGATAAATCCTTGCTCAATGCAAGCTTCTAGGTAGAAATCAATCTTTTTAAAATTTTCTACTTCTTTTTTGTCTTTAATTTTTGTTAACAAAGCACGTTTAAGTGCTGGTTCCTTAACAGTCCTAAGAAAATCTTTCTGTGGGATACCGTCTAGACGAAAACGGTTCTGACTTTCAGAACCATAAAGTATTGCGTAAAGCTTTTGTACAAGTTTCTTTTCGGACACAGAAAAGGGAGTTTTAAGGAGTTTCTCATCCATATCGAAATTATACTCCTTTCTGTGAGTAAATCTTATTCTCGATTTCTTGGGTAAGATTGGTTACGTCATACTCATAGCTCGCTTTTATTCGCAAAAGGGGCAGTCCTGCGGTTCTAAGAATATTATCCTTTAAGTTATCTGTTTTGTTTGCCGAAAAGGTATTATGCGAGGCATCATCCAATTCAATAGCACATATCGGCTTAATATCTTTTTTTTCACATAGGACGAAATCAATATGACGCGATCGTACATAGCCACGCCATTTTAAGATGTTGTGCGTGCTCTTTGGAATCCAAATCAGGTCTTCGAGGCGTACTTTTGCAAAAACAATACAATCGTGATCGTCAGCTACTTTCTTTAAAACGGTATAAAAATTCTTTTCGGTAACGGTTAACAAATAATCCTTTTTACGATACGGCATATTTGCATCGCTTGATATCTCACCGAAAAAGCCAATGTTGCTATTCTTACTGCTTATCCCCTCTTTGATGGCAACGAGGATCACGATGACGATAGCGATAAAGATAAGGAATGACATGTTAATATCATAAAGCTCCCAGCCAGCGGTGCCTTGCGACACCCATATCCCTTTCGAGATATGACGGTTAAGCGTGCTCTGACTAGGGGCTTTCTACCAGGGATGGATTTGTGATAGACCATGCCGCAATTTCTCACGGTTTAGGCCCGCCTTTTGGGCTATTCAGTTAGTAATCTAAGGATACTGTAATTTCCGGCATTTTCCCAGCCTTTTCGACCTAAAAGCCAGGACTGAGAAGAGAGATTTATTAAGTGGAATAAAGACCCGTATTTCAATCAAAAATAAAGCAGTTTCTATATTGGAAAAATAGACATTTTGGATGTACGCTTTAAATAAAGCGAAGTCAAAGCTTCAGCTCCATGATTTTAACCGATTCACCCGTCCAGTCAGAAGACGAAGATAAATTAAGACGACTACCGCTCGCTAAAAAAGTTGCGAGCATGTTTTTGGGCTTTAAGGATGATGAAAGTTTTGTGGTGGGTATCGAAGGACCCTGGGGCTCAGGGAAGACCTCTTTCGTTAATCTCATCCTTAAGGAGTTGAAAAAGTCTCCCGAGATACTTGTCGTAAAATTTAATCCTTGGAATTTCACTGGTCAAAATGAACTCATTGAGGATTTTTTCACTTCTCTTGCGGCAGCACTAAAAAAGACCGGATCCGAAGATTCTAATATAAAGAAAATTAGGCGTTATGCTGGAAAATTAATGCGAAAAAGTGAGGTAGTTTTCAATCCGGAAATTTCTGCTTTTGGCTTTTCCATTAAACCAGGCGAACTGTATAAATTTGGCGGAGATAAAACACTGGACGACGAACGGGGCGAAATAGATGCCATCCTCAAAGGAGTAAATAAAAAAATTCTTGTCGTAATTGATGATATAGATCGACTAGATAAAGAGGAAACACGCCTCATTTTAAAATTAGTTAAAATGACAGGCAACTTTCCGAATTCGATGTTTCTTTTAGCATACGATCGAGAAAAAGTTGCTGCAAGAATAAACGAGAATGGCTGGCCGGGCGAAGAGTATCTCAAAAAGATAATTCAGGTTTCCTTTTCTCTCCCGGAGCCGGACCTTCAAGATTTATGGAATATTCTATATGGCGGCTTAAATGCAACCATTGAATCAATATATGGCACCTTCGACCTTAAAGAAGAAGACCAAAAAAGATGGGAGGGTATTTTTTATAACGGTTTCGGCAAGTTATTTAAAACTATTCGAGATATTAAGCACTACATCACATCTCTACGCCTTGCATGGTCAATGATAGATAAAGATGAAGTGAATGTTGTTGATTTTATGACTATTGAAGTCATAAGAATATTCGCACCTCAATTTTATGTAACCATAGCCGCTAATAAATCTTTCTTTACGGGAACGTTCAATGTTACCGATACGCTTATGAAGCGTATCGTTGCGAGAAATGATAATCAAGCAAAAAAGGATAAATATAAGGAATTTTTGGAGCTTGTACCTCAAGCTATAAGAGAAGATATTGATGGAATATGTAAAGAACTATTTCCGCCTTTGAGTGGGGGTTATGATGGAGGCGAATGGCAGAAAATTTGGCGACAAGAAAAGAGGATTTGCTCAGAAGAACGATTTGGATTTTATTTCCAACTTGGCGTTCCAGTGGGAGGTGTTTCAGAGGCAGAAATAAAAGCGTTAATGAAGGCGCTGACAAGCGAAGAAGAGTTTTCCGATGATTTACTTGCCCTTAGGGAGCAGAAAAAGATTGGCGTTGTGTTTGAAAAAATAATGGACCATGTTTCAGCTCTACATGAAAATCAATTAGAGAATCTAGTAGTTAGCGCTTGGAATGTGGTGGAAAAAATTTCAGAGGAAAAAACAGACAGTTTTGACTTTAACGATCCCGAAAGCCAGGTTTTGAGATTGGCCTATCAAGTCGTCAAACATCTCGATCCAGAAAAACGCGGTTCATTTTTAGAAAAGATTCTCCCTAAGACCAAAACCGTATATCATCCAACTGCATTTATCTCTACCCTAGAAAACGAAGAAAAAAAACGTCAACAAAGCGTGGATTCTCCACTCTTAGAAGCTGCAGAGATTAAAAAGTTAGAAGATGTTTGTATCAAAAAAATTAAGATAGCAGCTGAGGCTGGTACGCTTCCGAAGGAAAGGCGATTTATATTTATCCTGTTCAAATGGAGGGACTGGGGATCCGCTGATGCAGTCAGGGCGTATCTAGCGAAGATGCTTGGTGCAAGAGCGGGGCTTTTAGAATTCTTACTTGCCGCTCGCTCCAAAGTGTATTCCACAAGTGGCAATCATTTTGTCCTCGACAAAACCCCGCTAGGTGAAATTTATCCTATGGAAGAATTAGAAAAAATGGTTGCTGCTATTACAGATGAAGATCTTGAGAAAATGACACCACAAGAAAGAGAAGCCGTGAATCTCTATAGGAACCCAAAAACCTGGTAAATACGTCTGGGTCGGTTGACCCCTTTTGGTCCATCAGAACTGAACGAGATGCTGCCGGACCTGGATTCGAACCAAGATACTCGCCTCCAGAGGGCGATGTCCTACCATTAGACGATCCGGCAAGGATCAATCATACCGCACACGCGGCATTGTGAATTATGCCGCATCTGCAGAGAAAATTCAACAGCGTCATAGTTCCATGCAAACCTGGATTCCCGTCGGAGTTTATCACGAGTCTATCGAGGGACGGGAACGACAAAAGAAGGATAGATTCCTCGCAAAGCCCGGAATGACAAAAAGGCCTGGAATGACCGGTAAAGTTTAATCCAATGGATTGGGGCGGGATAATGAGAACGATTCGGCTTCGTGAACGACCCGCGCCATCATGCGAAGCGATTCCAATGGATATTGACCGCTCGCCGTTTCATCGGAAAGCATCACGGCATCGGTGCCGTCCCAGACGGCGTTCGCGACATCCGAAACCTCGGCGCGCGTGGGGCGTGCGTGATCGACCATGGAAAGCAGCATCTGCGTTGCCGTGATCGTCCCCTTGCCATACCATTGCGCGTGACGGATCAGATTTTTCTGGATGGACGGCAATGTTTCGATCGGAACTTCGATACCCAGATCGCCGCGGGCGATCATGATGGCATCGGAGGCGCGGATGATCGCGTCGATATTTTCGAGCGCCAGGGATGTTTCGATCTTTGCGATGATCCTCACTTTCGTGCCGACGATCTTCCGCAATTTTGCGATATCTTCCGCCGTCTGCACGAAAGAGATGGCCATGGCATCCACGCCGCATTTCAAGCCGAACTTTGCATCGCGGATATCCTTTACGGTCAGTCCCGAATTCGAAAGCTTGGTCCGCGGTACATTCACGCCCTTCCGGGAATGTAAAATACCGCCACGGATGACCCGCGCCGCAATGCGCGTCCCCGAAACCCGCTCCACGAGAAGTTCCATATCGCCGTTCGCGAGATAAAGCGGATCGCCGCGATGGATCTCAAGATGCAAGCGGGCATGATCGATGAAAATAGCGGAAGCGTCCCGCCGATCGGTCGTAAAAGAAACGATCTCCCCTTCCTGAAGTTTTTTGCCTTCCGGGGGAAGTTCTCCTACGCGGATACGCGGACCCTGCAGATCCTGCAGGATT
>CAJAQL010000005.1 GCA_903944135.1 uncultured Parcubacteria group bacterium | reverse complement strand
GTTCCCGTATTCCCGTTGCCCGACAGATCCTGGGTCGTAGATCCATTGCCTTCATCGAGAGGCCAATAACCGACAAGTCCCTGGGAACTGAAGAGCGGATTCAGGGCAAGATTTGATCCTTTGGCGTTGACCTCGGGATAGGAAGGAATCGTTGGATTCTGGGCTGATGATGCCTTGTATTTGCTTGATTCGTAGAGGGACGTGACCTCATACTGGATGCCGTTCGTCGTATAGGCGTAATAGAGGCCGGAGGAAGAGGCATTCGTGGGATCTATCGGAAGCTGGCCCAGAGGATTCCCGGTCGTCGTGGAAGCGAGGTTCACGGGGATCCAGCCCTGACCATTCGTATTCCGGTAGGAACTCGTGGGAGCGCACTGATAGCTGTAGCCCGCGGGAGGAGACGGGAGATTCCAGGAGCCGCAGGTGCTTGAGCTGTCCGGCAGGGAGAGATAGATGAGGGTGGATGAGCCGAGGGAACCCGATCCGCTCGTTACCGATTGGTCCGTCTGATAGAGGGATAAGGCATGGGTCAGGGTATCGAGATCAGAGGAGCGGTTGCTGTCCCTGCCCTGACGGAGCATCTCTGCGGGGTTGAGGGTGAGGACGACGACGATACTGAGGATGGCGATGATGGCGATCACGATCAACAATTCAATCAAGGTGAAGCCTTGAAACCTCTTGTCATCCCCGTGAAGACGGGGATCGATCAGGGTGAAAGCCTCGTGAGAAAAACGATGATACATGGAGAAATTATATCACTATGACAAGAAAAACTTACCCAAGGAACAGCTTCTTTAGGCAAGTTTCAGGATAAAAAAGGGACATGTCTCATGCACCGGGACGAGAGAAAAGATCACCACGCAAGCTCACCGGTCGCATCCTTTACTTCATCGAGCGTCGTCTTTCCTTCGATCGCCTTTAGGATTCCGTCTTCCTGCATCGAGACCATCCCCTGTCGTTTCGCCACTTCGCGGAGCGCAACTTCGGACGCCTCATGAAGTATCGTAGTTTCAAGATCGGGACCGCCTTCCAGAAATTCAAAAATACCAACGCGCCCTTTATAACCAATGCCGTTGCATTTAGGGCAACCGACCGGAGCGAAAAACGTCGGATGCTCATAGAGCGTTTTGTCGACCTGCGCAGGCAAACGGGCAAGCAATGCTTTTATTTTTTCGTTCATTGCGTCATCGATAGGTACTTCCTTTTTACACTCGGGGCATAGCACGCGAACCAGCCTCTGGGCGATCACGAGCGCCAATGCCGGCCCGATCGAAACCGCTTTCACGCCAAGATTGATGAGCCGCGGTACGGCACCGACCGCGTCGTTCGTATGGAGCGTCGAGAGCACGAGATGTCCGGTCAAAGCCGATTGCATGGCAATATCAGCCGTTTCGAGATCGCGGATTTCGCCGACGAGGATCACGTCAGGATCCTGCCGGACGATGGCGCGAAGGCCGTTCGCGAACGTGTATCCCGCCTCCTCATCCACTTGGGTCTGTTCAATGCCCTCGATGCGGTATTCGATCGGATCTTCAAGCGTGATGATCTTCATCTCCGGACTGTTCACGGAACGAAGAAATGCGTAGAGCGTCGTCGTTTTGCCGGAGCCCGTCGGGCCAGTGTTTAAAATAAGGCCATTCGGCCGGTCGAGCGCCCTCTTTACGATCACGAGATTGTCGGTGCGCAAACCAAGGCTCGGCAAACCGACCATCGTAGCCGACGGATCAAGAACACGCATGACGATCGTTTCGCCGAACTCCGCCGGAATGACCGAAACGCGCATTTCGATATCCTTGCCAGCAAGATTGATCGTGAAGCGCCCGTCCTGCGCTTCGTTCCGGACATTGATTTTCATCTCCGAAAGCAATTTCACGCGTGAGACGAAATTGGCATAGAACGGAAGCGGAAGATCGCAGATATCATGCAAAAGGCCATCCACGCGGAAACGGATCTTTGCCTGCTTTTCCCCTGCTTCAGTGTGAATATCAGACGCATGGACCGCAAGCGCTCCCGCGAACAATATCTGGATAAGATCGCTCGGTGAAGCTTTCGTAAAGTCCAGATTCATGATCGTAGTATGGATGGCTTCAAGCGTCACGAGCTGGCCCGTTAACTCTTCGAGACGATTCTTTGAAATGGCGACTTTACCCGCAACGGACTCCGTCGGCGGCTTCACGAACTTATATAGGGCAAATGCCGCCTCCAGGCTTGATGGCGACACCACGAAGACTTTCGTCTCGTACTTCTGTGCGGCAAGATCATTGAGCGCCTTCATGGTTGCGGGCAAGATCGGATTCACTGCGACGACAGCGATCTTCTTGTCGCGTACCTCGATGGCGGATATCTTCCCGTCGCGCGCATCAGCCTCAGGGATCGTACGAACGGCATCCAAAGAAACCGGCATTTTGGAGAGGTCGGCATAAGGATATCCTAATTTTTCCGCAAGACGCTCCGCCGCGCGCTCCTCGCCGGCACGCCGGATCTTCGCGAGCTGCGAATGAAGATCATCTTGCCCTTTCGGTGCATCGGTCATTGATTACAGTATAACAGGAACGATTTTCAAAAACATCCTCTTCCCTTCTTATCCTTATATCATTGTCGTTCCCGCGCAGGCGGGAACCCAGTTTTTTCTTCTTCAAATCTGGATCCCGTTTTTCAACGGGATGACAGAAAAACATAATGACAATATAGAATGACAAAAATCTATTGCCAGACCGACATCACGGAAACAACGGATGAGGTAACAATCGGGGGCGGGAAAGTCGAGGTTGATGCGGAAAGCATTCCTATCTTTGCCGTCCAAACGCTGGAAGAAGCGTTCAGATCACCGAAAATATCCCACGCCGGACCACCGGGTACTTTTGGCGCACAACCGTATTCTGCAACCTCCTGATCCGCCGCGAACGGCAGCGTTCCCGTAAACGGCGAACAGACTGTTCCATCTTGCAATTTCACGAGCCATGCCCAATTGCCCGGAATTTCAGGAATAGAACTGCTTGTGACCGGAAGAGGTTTTACAAGAGACAGGACAAAACTCGATGTTGCCGCAGGGTTGGCTGGATCCATACCGCAGAGCAAGGTGCTCGTGCTTCCGCTTATCGCGAAACATGGATCCTGGATACTGTTCCCCACCGTACAACGCCAGGCATCCGTGCGATACGGTGCCGCGATGGAACTCGTCCAGCAGGAACCCTTAATGACCGGCGTGGAACTTGCGGGTTGCGGAATGAAAGCGACGATCTGCGTTGGCGTCGGAGTTGGAGTAACCACCGTATTCTGGTCGGTCGCATTATTGCCGGAAATCGGAATACGCCCGAAGAATTGCCCGATACCAAAAATAATAACAAGCAAGAAAACAATAATGACCGTTATTTTTTGAGCTTTTGGTTTCATAGATGAAATGCTGTCATTCCGAACTTTATGGAAAATCTTGGAGATAAATTCATTCGAACTTGAATGTCCCCACTATCCGATCAAGCACGTCGGTCAATTTTGTTTTATCAAATGGCTTCAGTTGATATTCCGGAGGATAATTCCCGATCTGCGACGAATGGATCGTATATTCGATCGCATAGCATTGCCCGGCATGGAGCGTGCGGTAACTCGTTGTCTCATAATAATTCCCCGCACCCGCATCGGAGGATGTCGCTTTCAGAAAATCAATCCCATTGATCGTGGTCGCCGCAAACGATGTCGATCCTTCCGTGCCTGGCGACAAACATTCCTTGACGGCCATAGCATCGCCACTTCGCCCGACCGTCAATTTCGCATCGGCAAAATTCGTCTGCGGCTCAAACATCTTTGGAATATCGAGTTCGAAAGCCTTGAGGCCCACCGTACCGAATGCGTTCATCGACCAGTCATCGGTCGTTGATGCCGAATGATTGTCATTGACCGAAAAGTCGAGTGGATACGCGATGCTCCATCCGCTATTATTTTGGTCGGTCTGCCACGCGGAGACATTTTCATAATAGGCATCTTCGTTCTGTGATAATGTTATCGACGCTGACGATGGAGTATTTTTTGAATCGGAGAGGATATTTGCCGCACGTTGCTGTGCGACGCCATATCGAACACCAAAGTAAAATCCGGCGAATGGCAACACAACAAAAAGTATGAGCGCCAGGAGCTTCGAATACCATGTCACCTTGTTCCATTCGATCTTCATATACCCATTATAACACGAATCTTTATGTTTCATCCTCTTTCTTGTCATTCCCGCGCAGGCGGGAATCCAGAATGATAATAACCTGGGTCCCCGTTTTCCCGGGGACGACAGATAGAAAGTAAAAAATAGCGCGTCTCAGAAATTCACCGTCTGCGGACTGCCAAGTCCAGTCACGTAATCGTAACGCTTCCGTGCATCGCAATAATATTTGCATGTTCCGTTCGATCCACTGGCGATGTCCCTGAAGAATTTGAGCGTGCTGGACGATGCCTTGTCGGCGTACATGTTTGCAAGCGTGGCTGAATGTCCGAGCGCGTAAACCGCGGCCCACTGAGGCGCACCGGCGCTCGTGCCGCCAACCGTATACCAGCCGTTCTTCGAAGAACCGGTCGTCTTATAGACGGCATACCCCGAAGCCGGGTCGGCATCATATGAGACATCCGGCACGGCGCGCATGCCCTTCGCCCTGGGCACGGCATACGTTTTTTGATAATCCGGCTGAACCTCATAAGCACTCACGCCGCCGCCGCTCCCCGACCATGCCGCTTCCGAAACCAATGTTCCAGAAGCCGTTAACGCGAGCGACGTACCGCCGACACCGATGACCGACGGCGACACCGCCGGCCAGCTCACACCCGCACCATTATCTCCGGATGAAGCAAAGAATACTGCGCCATATTTTCCCATGAAATGCGAATCGTAAGATAGCTCATCCGAAAATTCATCTCCGCCCCAGCTCATCGAAACAGATACAACATCTTTGCGGCTAGCCGCGTAATCGATCGCCGAAAGCAGGTTCGCGCCACTCGGCGTTTGTGCTTCGACCAGTAATATCTTCGCCTGCGGCGCCATGGCATGCGCCCATTCGACATCAAGCGACGTCTCAAGCGCCCAGCCGCTGTCCGTTTTTGTCGATGTGGCCATGAGATGCTTCTCGAGACATCCGTTCTTCGCAGTGCACGCCGGAAGATCATAAGCACCATCAAAGATACCAAGATCCTTTTCGATGGTCGCATCATCATATGCGTCAATGATCGCGATCGTTCCCCCGCCGCCCGTCGCCGGCAGATTATATATTTTCTTTATCTTGCTTGGCGTAATGCCCGACGGAGATTTCCCTCCCGAAGTTTTTATATGAATCGGCGGTTTCCCTTTAAAATTGGAAAATCGGTACGCCGCGCCGATCCGCACCGGCATCGCCCCGCATCCCGCAATGATCATCGCCGCCATCGCGGCAAATACAATTATTTTATTTTTCATCTATCCGTTCTATCAAATAAAAATCTGATCTCAAAATGTTCTTTAAGAAAAATTTAATGGTGAAGTTTAACTAAAAAATCACCATCATCCCGAGCGGAGCCTGCTCCAAGGATTTTTGAGGGGCGAGGAATCATTACAATTTGCCTTATCTTAAAAATCCTCATACAATGAACCGCAAAGGAGAGGTGGCTGAGTGGTCGAAGGCGCCGCACTCGAAATGCGGTGAGCTCGAAAGGGCTCCGTGAGTTCGAATCTCACCCTCTCCGCAGCGCTGATTTGATATAAAATTAGCACCATGGATAAGAAAGAGAGAACCAACGGAAGTTATCCCGCGTTTAATAAAAATGCCGAACCGTTTTACCGTATCATCATGAAGGGATTGAACGGCGAGGTTGACGGAGGGCATTTCTGGGATGCCGTAGCCGAAAATGCCGTCTTTGAGTTTCAGTACGACTTTCCTGGATTCACCAATAAAATCGAGGGGCGTCAAGCATACATGGACTGGTTCGAAGGTTATACCAACGTCATTCACTCAGCCGATCATTTACGGATATATAAATCAGCGCAACCCAAAAACGTTATCATTCTGGAATACGAGGTGCACGGGACGGTTCCTTCCACGGGAAAGGATTACCATAACCATTTTTGCTCCATCATCACCATTGAAGATCGCAAAATAATTCATTGGCGCGATTACATGGATACTCTTGCCGTGATGCTTTCCGCCACCCCCGAACCAGGGGCCAACTCAGCGAAGGAGCAGATTGCCGCATAAGTCCGGAATCCTGCTACGCTCCATTCTGGATCCATCAGTAAGAAACGTTTTTGCACGGTGTCTCGTATAATAAAAATAGGTTCCATTCGGTGCAAAAGGTCGAGGCTGTTTTTTCTTGATTTATGCAAAAAAAATACATCATAATCGCTGCAGTTGTAGTTGTGGTGATCATTATTGCGGCAATTGTTCTCTTCTTCGTAATGACTTCCGGCCCGAGCCAGCAACAGGGAGAAGTGAACAGCAATATCAACGCAAGCAATACCCAGCAGCAGATCCCTCCCAGCCAGATACCTCCCGATCAGGCACCTTCCGCGAACATAAGTTCTTCGACGAATGGCAATGGTATACCGCCGGGCAATGCGAGCGGCACACCGCCATCAGGAGGTCAGAACCAAAATCCTGCGTCGATCAACCAATAGCGAAGTACGCCCAACGGCACGATGCAGCATCAAAGAACCTTTGCGAGACGACAATGTTCCGATGAGCAATCACGCCGATCGCAACGGAAGGTTCGTTTACAAAACCGCATCTTTCAAAAGATGCGGTTTTGTGTTGCGGATTTTTGCATCGCACAACATCTTCATATGATCGGCTTTGCGAATTCAACCCTGACCGTATCTCCGGTTTTCTTGCTCGGCACCATAAGATAATGCTGTTTCAGATAGAGGTCATAAATCTCTTTTGTCAGCCGAACGTCGTTCAGGCAATATTTTTTGAGTTCATCCATTTTCCCCTCTTTATATAATTGAATAGCTTCGGCGCCGTGCTGTTCTTTCTTTTCGCCAAGGTTCGCCTCGGCGAGCCGGCTCAAGCTGACCCGATCGCCCGTCGCAAGCTCGACTTCCTCAAGAAGATCGACGCGCTCTTTCTTCCAAAGATTTTCGATCGGCAGACGCAGATGCTGAAAATAATTATTGAGCACCGGGATATCATAACGGTTACTGCTGAAACCAACGATTCGCCCGGCGCTGGAAAAAAGTTCCGCTGCGGCCGGCATTTCGTTCTCTTCAAAAGAGAAGTACTTATCTTTGTCGTATGAATATGCGCAGACAACCGATATCTTGAGGGCGCCAAAATTATCCCTTCCCACGCCGGGGTCGGTGAAAAAATTCTGGGTTTCTATATCGAAAACGATCGTATCCATAAAATAGGCCGGCGCATGCTCGCCGACTTCCAGCTTAGAGCCTATCTCAAAAATATTCCAGCCGCTGGCAACAACGGACTTACTCTATCGAATGAATCCATGGTTGCCAGCGGAAAATATCAAAATCGATCGCTTTATTTCTCTCTTTCAACTTTCAATTTCCCATTTTCATAAGAGACCCCCACGGTGCCGTTCTTATCGGTGCGGAAAACCTCGGCGCGCGTCGAAGACGCCAGCCGCGCCAAGGTAGCCGCGCCGGGATGGCCATACACGTTCTTTGCGCCAACCTCGATCACGGCAATCAAAGGATTCACGGCACGGAGAAACGCATCGCCCGAGGAATATTTCGATCCATGATGCGGCACCTTAAGCACGTCGGCGCGCAGATCTTTTATATTTGCGATGAGCCAATCTTCAATATTGAAACCGATGTCCGCCGTAAAAAGCGCGCGGAAATTCCCTGTTTTTATCATCTCGACAAGGCCGGTATCGTTCAGCTCCGCGCTTTCGCCGAACTCGCGATCAGGGGAAAGGATATCAACCTCGTCTTTTCCCGAATGAACACGGTCCCCCGCACCGAGCGTGATGAAGGGAATGTGCTTCTCCGCGATCTTTTCTTTCAGCGCGGTCCATTCCGCAACACCCGTATCGTCGCGCCCGTTATAAAGGAACGCGCCAACTTCATAATGGTCAAGAATGAAGTTATAACCGTTGAAATGGTCGAGCTGCGGATGTGTGATGAGCGCGAGATCGATATATTTTTTCCCCGGCAATGCCTTTTCCAAACCGCCAAGCACGGCGTCCGTCGGACCCGCATCCGTCATCATGGTGACGCCACCGGGAAAGACCATGAGCTCGCTGTCGCCCTGTCCGACATCCAAAAAATATGCGCGCGCCGACGCATTGGGTACATTCGAGAAGATCGAATACCAACAGAAAACATCAAATGCAAAAAACGCAGTCATAACGACAAGAAAAAGCTTGTTTGATCTTTTGAGATTTTGATTCATTGAATTTCAGTTCTCTTTTTCGAGAATGCAGTTTGAAATAGATTCCTCGCAAGGCTCCCTTTTTCGCCAAAGACCCGGCGGGCAGACGGAATGACATTTTTGATGCACTGCATCCTCGCGATACGCGTACGCAAAAAATCCGACCGCGGCATAATAGATCACAAACGGCATCATGCCGGAAAATGAAAATGGCAGAAGTACGACGTGCGCCGCAAAGAAATGGATGACCCAGAGGGCATAGAAAAGAAATATCTCCACGCCGCGCCCGATGAAAAATGCAGCATACTGAGAAATACATCCCGCGATGGCGAGCGCCATGCCCGCGCCCATGCCGATTGGAATCGTTGGCGCGATCAGAATATTTGCAAAAACGGCCGTCAGTGAAAACGATCCGAAGATGGCGCTCACGAGCGGCACGATTGGCACTAAAGATGCCACGCTCACGATAATCGCGTTCTTCCATTCGAAAACTCCTTTTCCTTCGCCAAGATGCAAAGATATTCGGATCGGCCCCGAAAGGAACACCATGCCGGCAACGCTTAAAAACGACAAAAGAAATGCCGCTTGCGCGACGATCGTCGGATCGAAGAGCGCCATGCCGGCCGCGGCAAAAAGAAGCGTGTTCCTGCGTGAAAATACCGATCCTGTTTCTTTGGCGAACATGAGAAGATACGCCATCACGCCGCCGCGCACCGCGGAAACGTTGCCGCCCGACATCAGAACAAAGAGAACGATCAGGAAAGCGCTCACGCAAAATCTGATCCGGCGCGGCAGAAAACCGGCAAGCAGCGTTTCGATCATCATAACGATCATCGCGATCTTCCAGCCGTACATCGACGTTACGTAAAGCGTTTCCGACTCGGTCATATCGTTCTTTAATGCCACGCTCATGCCCGCCGTCCCGCCTAAAGTCATGCCACCGAGAAGCGCCGCATCATCCTGCGGCAATGCACGAGAAAATATCTGCAAAATTGCTCTTTTAAAATCGCCAAGCTTCGCGATAAGCCATGATCCATGCCCTTCCGAAACGACGGATATTTTTTTCAAAAAGATCGTGGGCGCGGCATTTGTGTCCCCTGCCGCAAACGTCCCTGAAACTTCTACAAGATCGCCGTAGCGAATCTCGCTTTCCGGCGGCGCAAACATCAAAACCTTTCCCGCGAACGGCGGCTGAAGCTCCGCAGAGAACGAAAGATATTTTTCCGACGCCGCAGGTTCGCTCACAACGACTGCGTCGAAAAAATTCTTCCCATCCGGCAATCGCTGTCCAGCCGCCCGCAGATTCACAAAAAGATGAAAATAATATCCGCCAGCCAGAATCGAAAAGAAAACTATCAGCGTGAAAATAACCGATGTTTTCCATGATTTCGACCAAAAATATTTTAACGCCGGTGCAACAAGCACGACACAAAAAGAAATTGCCGCGATATTCCACTTGAAACCAACAGTCAGCATCCCGACAAGTAAACCCGCCGCCATGGCGCAGACTAAATCACTGATAAAAAAATCTACCATGATAAAAGCATGGCAGAATGAAGATTAAATTCAGGTTAAATAGCCGAATCTCTATACTTAAGCTCACTGAATGTAATCACCGTAATATTATCTAAGTCATAACCGTAACGCCGGAATACTTCCCGCGCATCACTGTCGAATCTTTTTTCCCAATCCATATCCAATTTGCCGCAAGCTTCTTCAAGAGATTCCACCGATGGTCCTTCCAGTTCCACGTAAGCGGGAATTTTTGGCCAGGAATCAATATCAATCGTCACATCGCCAAGCTTAAAGGTGTGCCGATATTTTTCGAGGTGTCGTATCGGCTCCAAGCCGACCACATGCAACAACTCGGAACATTGATCGATGTCCGAGACATCAAACTCAATCTCCTGCGCACTATCCACGGTTTGCCCTCTATTTTCTTTATATGTCAGCTTTATCTTCTCTTTCGTTTTGCGGAGTCGCACGAATTTATTCTTCCCGGCCCACGACATGTCTGCGGCATGAAAAATGATTTCCGCCAATTTTTCTTCGCCCCGATCGATAGCGCCAAGTAAAGTAAGCTTCCTCACGAGGTCATCCTTGTCTATATCAAGAAATCTTGTTTCTATTTCCTTCTGCATAATCTTAGTCAGACTGTTGTTTTCTCCATTTGGCGATCTTTTTGTGGTCGCCGGAAAGGAGGATCTTGGGAACAGGCCAACCGGTTGTTTTTCTCTTGTTCGAAGATAACGAGGAAAGCACGGATCCTCGCCGGAGTTTACCCTGAGGCATTCCGAAGGACGAGGGCGACAGGTGCGTCGCCACGCGTGACGAAGAAGGATAAAAGACTTCGGGACGGGAATAGGTCGGGAATGAACCGTTCGTTTCTTCGAGAGACTCTTCTTTCCCAAGAAATCCGGGAATGAAGCGGCTCACGGATTCCATAAGCACCATGGCAGGCAGTTCACCGCCGGAAAGGATGTAATCCCCGATCGAGATTTCCTCATCCGCCACATGTTCCGCTACGCGCTCGTCCACGCCTTCGTAGCGGCCGCAGATCAAAATGAGATCGTCGTATTTCGATAATCGTTTCGCTTCTTTTGCATCGAGCTTCTTGCCGCGCGTCGAAAACAGGATTGTTCGCACTTTTCTTTTTTTCTTCCGTTTCGCCGCTTTTTGCTTGATAGATTTCACGGCATCATAGACCGGCTGGATCTGCAAAACCATTCCCGGTCCGCCGCCGAACGGCCGATCGTCTACCTTGCGGTGCCGCTCTTCCGTGAAATCGCGGAGATTGTAGGAATTCACCGAAACGATTTTATTCTCCGTCGCGCGCTTAAAAAGCGATTCGCGGATATACGAATCGAAAATATCAGGGAAAATGGTTATGACATGAAACTGCATGAAATAGTTTTAAAAAAACCCGGATCCCCGCCGGAGCCTATACCTGCATAGGCAGGCACAGGCACGGGAACGGGAACAAAGATTCCTCGCAGGCTCGGAATGACAGATCATTCGACATAAAATCACTTGGCATGCCGTTTCTTCTGGATTTCACCAATTGCTTCTCTCAGTGCGCTGATGTCGATCTTTGAACCGGAATTGTTTTGTTGAGTCGTGCGTGATGCATCATTCGAAGCATTCGGGTCTTCGTCTTCGGACGATGCAATAGCTGCGGACTTGGCATCATGGCTCTGATTGGTATCAGTCTCTTCTTCGTGGTCACCCTTTTCGCGGTCATCGTTATGCGTAACGATGCCATGTTTTTCTTTTGGCGGCAATTTTGAAAGATCGGAAAGATGCATCATACCGCCCTGAAGTTCCTCTTCTTTTTTCTGTCCTGGTTCTTCGGGGGGCGTTTCGCTTACGGGAACTCGGACGATACGGGTGTTTTCCGCGCGAGCACTTCCTGTTGCCGTTTGCGCGGAAACAGATCCCGTGTTCTTTGAACGAGCTTCTAGCGAATGATGGATGGCTTGCTTCAGGGCGTCGATGTCGACGTTCGGATGCATGACTTTTTTGGAAGGCTGATCGATATTGGCACGAGGATCATCCCCTGCGGTTTTTTCCGGCACCGGATCTTTCTCCGTCTGAACGACCGGGACCGCTGCCCTCAACGCCACCGTGGGTCGAGGCTCCACGTCGCGGACATTGCGCACATCGGACGCTTTTCTTTGGCGGGCGCCGGGACCGAGCACCTCGGACAATCGCTTCTCTTGCTGCCGTTCGGGTCTTGTTGCGGATACATTGCCCGGACCGGAGCGCCATTCGCTCGCGATCTGCGTTTCAACGACGCTCTTCGGCGTACCGTAATGCTCGCGGGAATTTTTTATGATCACATCGCGATAGGATTCGAGCGGTATCTTCTGCGGCGGCAAGGTCTCCGCGGAAAACGGGCGCGAAGAGACGCCGTCGATCATCAGTTTGATATAAACATTCGCTTTCGATAGATTAACGAAATCGTTCTGCAGGAATTCCGGCATAAATTCCTGTTCCAGATATTCAGCATCCGCTGCACCCACACGGAACGAAATGATCGTACCCACATTGCCGAACACGGCATCGCGAACCGACGTGCTGTCGCCCGTCATCAGCTGGCCGATATACTGGTGCGCGAGAACCAGGCTCAGGCGGTACTTGCGAGCTTCAGACAAGATGTTCGCAAAGGATTCCGTCGCGAAGTTCTGGAATTCATCGACGTACAGGAAAAAATCGCGGCGCTTGTCCTCGGGCGTATCGACGCGCGACATTGCGGCAAGCTGCATGCGCGTGATGATCATGGCGCCGAGAAGCGCGGAATTATCCTCGCCGATCTTCCCTTTGGAGAGATTGCAGATGAATATCTTCCCAGAATCCATGATGTCGCGCATGTTGAGCGACGAATGAGGCTGGCCAAGAATGTTCCTGACCAGCGGATTCGAAACGAACTGGCCGACTTTGTTCTGAATTGCAGCCAAGGCTTCGGTCTCGAATCGCTGGCTGTATTTTGAAAATTCATCCTGCCAGAATGCTTTGATGACCGGGTCCTTCAGATTGTCCACGACCTGTTTCCGATAATCCTGGTTCGAGAACATGCGAAGGATCCCCAAAAGCGTCGCGCCGGGATTTTCAAGGAGTGCGAGCAGGGTGTTGTTCAAAATATATTGCATGCGCGCCGACCACGCGTCGGCCCAGATCTTTTTGAACACTCCCATGAGCCCCGACGCCACCAAATGCCGGTACTCGGTACCGACCTGCTCCATCGGATTGAACGCGATCGGAAATTCCATATCAGATGGATCGAAATAGATCACATCGTCCAGGCGGTTCTCCGGCACGAAGTCGAGCAGCTTTTCCGCTGATTCGCCGTGCGGATCGACGAACGCAAGCCCCTTGCCTGATCGCATATCGGCGATCGCCATATTCTCGAGAAGCGTCGTCTTCCCGACGCCGGTCTTTCCGATAACATAAATATGCCGGCGGCGGTCGTCGAGCTTGATGCCGAATTTCTTCTGTTGATGGCGGAAATTATAAACCCCGAGCGGGGTAAGATCCTGCATGTCGTCGTCCATCATATGAATAATGATAACACAAAATCGCGTCCCGACTCCCATTGCCCCCGTCATTCCAAGCCGTACGAGGAATCTCGTGAAATAATTACTATTCTTCGAGATGTCTCGCGTGGCTCGACATGACGATTAATCTTCTATGGTCGGAATGCCCGACGGCGGACTGCCTCTGCGCGACGGGATCTTTTCAAGTTCGGTCGTCGAGACCGCCGCACTCGGGAAGTGATAGATGCTGGCAAGTTCTTCGATGTTCAAAACTGATTTTTTTTCACCCGGAGAAATGTGGCGGTAACTTTCGTAGATCGCGCGCTTTCGCCATCTGATGCGGGTATCCTTGAACATACCGCGCACGGAATACGACGCTGTCGTCGTCGCGCCATCGGGTCTCAAGGAATTCAAGTTTTGCGTGCTGAACTGGCGTATAAATCCATGAATTGCCGCGATCACGCCTGGATCGGGACTCCCCTGTTTTGTGACATAAAGAAAGCGCGGCGTCGCCTCGAATGCGATCTTCGATATCTTTTCTTCGATGGCCTCGGTCATGTCCTTCTCGCCTGGCGTGATCAAGAAACGCATCGTCTTTGCCGCCTCTTCCTTCTTCTTCACCGCGGAACCAGGATGTTCGAAAGGGGCGCGCACCACTTCGCCAAGCGTGACGCCAAGACCGAAGTCAGCAAAAAGACCGCCCGACTTGTTCTTTGATTCCGTACCGATGATCTGATTTATTTTTTTCTCCCCTTCTTTTTTGAAATCTTCGCCGGTTGGCCGGACGACCAATTGATACCATAACTGCTCATCGTCCCTGAGCTTCGCCATGATCTCCATGATCGGAGCAATCGTGTCGAGCCGCCGTTCCTCGGTCGGATCTTCGAACTCGAGATAGGTCCGGATCGGGAGATAATTCTCGTGGCGCAGAATTTCTTCGAAACCCGAAACATCTATCTCCTGATTAGGAAGAACTTCGGGGAAATGATCGAGATAATCATCAACTTCCATGATCTCGGCTTCCGGATACTGGCCGTAGACGGCGGCCTCCATATTGTGACGCATTTCTTTCGGCAATCGCATATAGAAATGGCTTTCGCCGGCGCGGGCGATCAGCTCGAACGCCATCCATGATTCTTCTTTCCCTTTCCAGTATTTATCGAACTTCAAAATCCCGTAGGAATACGGGGCGTGCGCCGCGGCGAAGATCTGCTCCATCGCCTTTGGCGTTTTCAGGACGTTTTTAGGAATTTTGACCTCAAGCAGTTTCCAGGAAATCGCCTTCACGAACCGGATATGGAGATAGACCAGCCAAAAATCCCAGAAAATAAAAAAGGTGACGAGCGGCAGGACGATCCACCATACCTCGCTCCACGCAACAAGAACGCTCTGCAGGACGCCCTGAAAAATGCCTTGTAACATCGTCGCAGACATATGGTTATTGTAGCACGAAACGCCTTGCCGTTCCGTGTTCCGACACGGAATCCAGAAAAAATCTGTTGCCCCGTTTTCCAACGGGGCAACAGAAAAAAGATCCTTTTTATGATTCCCTCACGCGATATCTGCCGTCCGGCAAATGTTCGAATAAAGCCTTGTTCTGCAAATTGATGACTACGGTGTTCGCCTTGAAGAAACGCTGCTTCGTTACGTGGCTCACGACATCTTTCGCAAGCAACGGTCCCTTTTCCTTCAGTACTCTCGCGATCACCTCGCGCGCGATTCCCGGTTCATAACCATGTTCCCGAAGACCATACATACCGCGGCCGACCAAAACGAACCGGTCATCTTTAATAAGTTCATTATGAACCGTGGGACCCAAGGCCTTCCGGCTGTCATCGAACTTCACGTCATTGATGCGGCGGGCGATGCTCTCAAAATGAAGCGGCTCGCCATTTTTCTTAAGTACCAGATAGATCTTATCGCGCACGGTCTTCGGGCTGATCTCCGCCCAATCCGAAAGCCCTTCATCTCCATAAGGATTCTTTCCGATACGTTTCGTAAGGCTAAGGTAATTTTCAGCCGTCGTGGACAGCACGGCGTTCTCTTTCGTAAAACTCGCAAGTTCGGTGCGATAAGATCCCTCAAAAACCTGTCCTCGACGCGAACGAAGCGATCCTACCCATTTTTCGATAAAGGATTTCGCCGCCTTCCACTCTTTGTCGCCACTCATGTAGATCGGGGAAAAATCCTCGTCCTCATGGCGCTCCAAGAAAGATCCCGAAGCTTCCGATAGAAAATCGAGTTGTGCAACATTGGCTCCTTTTGCGAGCGTTGCCGCATATGCCGCAACGTCATCTTTTCCCGCAATGCCGCCTTTCCCCGCGATATAACCCTTGACCTTCGCGATCAATGCCACGGTTTCGCCATGATCTTTGACGTTCTTTGCGACTGTAGCCATGGCGCCATTTTCGATCTGCCGAACACGCTCCCGCGTGATATGAAGCCGGTTTCCGATCGTAGCCAAAGTCTCTCCTTCTTTATCTCCCTCGAGACCGAAGCGCCCCACGATCACGTCCCGCTGTCGCGGACTCAATCCTGCAAGCGCATTCGTGATGATCTTTGAAAATGTTGCCATTGGTTAAAATGTGATTGATTATGTGAATATATTGTACACTATACCTAAAAAATACGCAAGGGGCATCAATAAGAGATGCTTTTATTATGCCAGAAAAACAGAAAAACGCAATGGTCTGACAACTTGCCTATTCTGGAGGAGGAACTTCCGGATCATGAGCCCTATCTCAAAAACAGGCATCCGGATATCACGAGGACTTTAATGGAAAACCATCCGTTGGTTCGCTCAAAAAAATGAACAGAAAACCTTTCATTTTTCGCTTCACTTCCAACGGTCGAGCGAAAACCGAGAACTTCTCCTCGCCTGCGCAGGGATAGGCTCAAAATGAGGAATCTCGGTTTGCAGCCGAAAGGGACCGCAAGAGCCGGATGGATATTTTTGAGATAGGACCAACTATATCTCGATTTTCGAGAATAGATATGCGCCAATGCCCAAAACGATGAGCGTTATGACGCCGAGCACGCCGAAATCAAAAAGGAATCCAAAATGGATCGAACCGGGCACGAGCGCCCCGCGGAGCCCGTCAATGCCATAAGACAATGGATCAAGCCGGGCAATGACCTCGATGGCGGGCGGCAAGCCCGCAAGAGGGAAAAGCGATCCCGACAGGAAAAAAAGCGGCATGACGAGAAAATTCGTAACAAGCGGGAATCCCTGCATATCGTCCATGACCGACGCGATCGCCGTTCCGATTCCCGTAAAAAGCATAGCGATCAGAAACATAAAGATGAACGCCACGAAGATCATGGCGAAGCTCGGACGGAATCCGATTGCCCAAGCAATAAGGAAGACAATGACGCCCTGCGCCAGAGCGACGGTCGCGCCGCCGAGCGTCCGGCCGATCATGATCGACATGCGCGAAACGGGAGCGACAAGCGTTTCCTTCAAGAATCCGAATTGCTTGTCCCAAATGATCTCGATGCCCATGAACATCGCCGTAAAGAGAATCCCCATGGCGATCACGCCCGGCGCAAGGAACTGGATATAATCACCGCCGCCGGCTTTTTCGAAGATAGGCCCGAATCCAAATCCGAGCGCGATAAGGAACATGACCGGCTGACCAAGAGAGCCTATCATACGCGCCCTCGAACGAAAATATCTTTTTAACTGACGGAGCCAAAGAATATAAATAGCTGACATGATTATTGATGAATAATGGAGATGGAGAAGGAATAATAAAAATCCATTCGCTGATTTTTTATTCGTTCTCCCTGTTTATCTTCTCCCCCACGCCCTCGAGCGGGTGCGCATATGATCCGTCCCTCCGGCCGACTCTTTCCGGAGGTCATATCCCGTCAATTTAATGAATGCATCCTCCAATAATTCCGTACCGGTCTGCTTCTTGAGTTCGTCAGGCGTTCCGCCCGCGACGATCTTGCCATGGTCCATCACGGCAACCCGCGAAGCCGAACGGTCGGCTTCCTCTATATAGTGGGTCGTGAAAAACACCGTGATCTGTTCTTTTTCATTGAGATTTTTGATATAGCTCCACACATGATTCCGCGTCTGCGGATCAAGGCCGGTCGTCGGTTCATCAAGGAACAATATCTTCGGATGATGCAGGAGACCGCGCGCGATCTCGAGGCGCCGTTTCATGCCGCCGGAAAATTCCTTGACCAGACTGTCCTTCCGGTCCCAAAGCTCCACAAAATTCATCAGCTCTTCGATGCGTTGGCCGCGCACGTTCTTCGGAACGCTGTACAGTACCGCATGAAATTCCATGTTTTCGAGCGCCGTCAGCTCGTCATCAAGGCTCGGATCCTGGAAAACGATCCCGAACGATCTCCGTGCGCCGCTTTGATCGTGCGCCGGATTATGCCCGTCGAGAAGTATTTCTCCGCTCGTCGGAACAAGCAGCGTGGTAAGCATCTTGATCGTCGTCGTCTTGCCCGCGCCGTTCGGTCCGAGGAACGCAAAGATTTCTCCTTTCGCGACATCGAACGAAATATCGTCCACGGCCGCGAGATCGCCGAACTTTTTCACCAAATGCTTGACCTCGATAATAGATGACATGGATAATTAATGTTTTGCCGTTCCGGCGCCCGCCTGCGCGGGTACAGGCTCCGGCAGGGATCCAGGACTGCTTTTTTCTGGATCCCGTGTCAACGCACGGGATAACAACAAGAACATCACCAAGATTTCCTTTTCCTACTTTTCCTACTTGTTGGATATTCCTTTGTCATTATGGTATCGTTTGAGCATGAACAAGTCAAGCCGGAAAAAATTCATCGGCATAGCGACCGTCGGCGAAAAGGGACAGATCGTCATCCCCGCAGAGGCACGCGCCGCCATGAAGCTCATGAAAGGCGAAAAGCTCATCGTTATGAGCGCGCACGATGATACGATCATGATCATGAAGGCATCCCGGCTCGAAGCGATGGCATCCCATCTCATGAAACATCTTGCATCCGTAAGAAAACTCATGAAGAAAGCGCCGAAATAATATTATAAAAACATGCTCAAAAAAACTGCGGGGTTTTTTAAATCGAAAATCGGCATCGTGATCCTTATCATCCTCATCGGGGGCGGCGCATGGTTTTTCATTGCACGCTCACATAAGACAACCTATCAATTCGTCGCGGTAAAGCGCGGCTCGATCACGGAGGTCGTCAGCGTGACCGGAAATGTCACGACGACTCGCAGCGTCGATCTTGCTTTTGAGAATGGCGGCACCATTGCGCAGGTCTATTATAATGAGGGGGATCGGGTAAATACCGGTGATATCATCGCACGACTTGATACGCAGGATCTCGCAGCCCAGCTCGCGGAAGCTCAGGCGAACGTCGATTCGGAGACTGCGGCGCTCGAAAAGCTCCAAGCGGGAGCGACGCCCGAGAACATCGCTGTTTCGCAAACCGCCCTGCAGGCCGCCGAGCAAACCCTCGAAAATTCCTATACGGGCGCGCCGAACACGCTCGCAAGCGCCTATACCAGCGCAAACGACGCCGTCACGAACCAGCTTGCGCCGTTCTTCAGCAATGCCAACACCAACAATCCCCAACTCACCTTTTCGATCAACGATTCTCAGATCGCAAACGACGTAGCCTTTGAGCGCATCTCTGCCGGAACCAGTCTCACGGCATGGCAAACCGATCTGCAGAAGATAAATGGCGGTCAAACGACGTCCTCAACGATCGACTCGTCATTATCGAGCGCAACCTCGCGCCTTGCCGTCATCAAGAATCTCATCATTGATTCCTCGAATGCCATCGCAAACGACACATCACTTCCGAGCGTTACGACGGCAGCCTACAAGAACGACATAACCACCGCCCTCAATGAAGTGAATACCGCGATCTCATCCATCAGTACGATCCAACAGCAGATCGATTCCGAGAAAGTCGCCGTTGCGCAGGCTGAAGCCCAGCTCAACCTCACGCGCGCCAGTTCGACAAAACAAGACATTGACGCACAGACGGCGCAAGTCGAACAAGCGCAAGCCAGCGAGCAGGCGATCCAGGTAAAAATAGACAAAGCATCGCTCGTTGCGCCCATGAGCGGCATCGTTACGATGCAGAACGCAAAACCGGGAGCGATCGCTTCGCCCGGAGTTCCAGTCACATCGCTCATCGTGAGCAACTCTCTCGAAGTCGACGCTGATGTTCCGGAGGTCGATATCGGAAAAATATCCACGGGAGATGTCGTGTCCATGACCTTTGACGCGTTTCCGAATGAAACATTCTCCGGGAAAGTCTTCTATATTGACTCTGCGCAGACGATCATTTCCGGCGTCGTGGATTATCAGGTAAAGGTGGCGTTCGCGAAGAACGACCCGCGCATGAAAAGCGGCCTCACGGCGAACCTCAGCATTGCGACGCAGGAAAAAGACAACGTCCTGATCCTGCCGCAATACGCCATCATCCAGAACGACAACGGCGCATTCGTGGAAACCCTTGTCAACAACACCACGGTTCAACAACCCGTGACGCTCGGCATCTCGGACGAGAACGGCAACGTTGAAATAGCTTCAGGAACGACCGAAGGAGAACAGGTGATAAACATCGGGTTGAAATGACAATAAAATAGCAATTTTATTGTCATCCCCGCGCAGGCGGGGAACCAGTGCTTTCAAAATAAAATCAAGAAGAATTGAAGCACGGATGGTCCCGCTTCCGGGACCATGACAAAAAATCCCATGATCGACGTCAAAGAGCTTAAAAAAGATTATATCGACGACGATAACGTCACGTCGGCGATCCGCGGCGTTTCTTTCAGTATTGATAAGGGTGATTTTGTCTCCATCATCGGCCCCTCGGGTTCCGGCAAATCAACCCTGCTTCAGATCCTCAGCTTCCTCGATCGCCCGACCGGCGGCAATTATTCCTTTTTCGGAAAGAGCATTGACGATATGTCCGACCAAGAGCTCGCCCACATGCGGAACAAGGAGATGGGATTCGTCTTTCAGGCTTTCAATCTTCTCTCGCGGCTTACGGTATACGAGAATGTCGAGATTCCCCTGCTCTACAACGACAGCGTACCCGCCAGCGCGCGAAAGAAAATGATCGAGGACGCGATCCGTTCCGTCGACCTCGGTGAAAAAATACAGAGCGAAGCCGGACGCCTGTCAGGCGGACAAAAACAGCGGGTCGCGATCGCCCGTGCGCTCGTGAACAATCCGAACGTCATCTTTGCCGACGAACCGACCGGCAACCTCGATTCCAAGTCAGGAGCGCAGGTCATTGGCATCCTCGACGATCTGAACAAGCAAGGACATACGATCATACTCGTAACGCACGAAACCTATACTGCGGAGTTCGCAAACCGCATTATCCGCATGAAAGACGGCCTCATTGAAAGCGATACGCCGGTCATAAAACAAAGAAAGTCGAAAGAAGAATTCTTCAAATGACCATTTTCCTTTTAACGTATTCAAAATGAAAATGGTCATCCCCGCGCAGGCGGGAATCCGTGCTTTTTGAAATCAAGAAGAATTGAAGCACGGATGGTCCCGCTTCCGGGACCATGACAAAAAGAAACGAATACCTATATATCATGCGCGTCAAAGATTCATTCCATTCGGCGGTCGACAGCCTTCAGCACGGCAAAATGCGCTCCGCGCTCACCATGCTTGGTATCGTGATCGGCATCGCCTCGGTCATCATTCTGATGTCGATCGGCCAATCGGCGCAGGACTACATTCTGGGCCAGGTGCAGGGTATTGGTTCTAATCTCATTTTCATCATTCCGGGCGGCACCAACAATGGCCGCTTCCAGTCCCCCGCCGCATCCCAAGGCATCATCATCACGAGCCTTGTTCAGAACGATGTCGACGCGCTCTCGCGCGAGCCGTCCATTGACGCCGTCGTTCCGCTCGTAAGCGGCCAAGCCGACGCGGTCTACGGCGACAACGATCTTACGGTCACCTATCAAGGCACGACAGCCAACTTCTTCCCCGTTCGGAATTTCACCATTGCAAACGGATATCCCTTCACTGCCGCCGACGTAACGGCCTTCAACCACGTCGCGGTCATTGGATCCGATCTCGCAACCACGCTCTTCGGCAAGAACATGGATCCCGTCGGAAAGGATATCCGGCTCAAGAACACAAGCTTCCGCGTCGTCGGCGTCCTTCCCGCCAAGGGAACGGGAGTGGGCGGCGTGAATCAGGACGACCTCGTCATCGTTCCGATCACGGTCGCTCAAAGCCAGATGCTCGGCATCACCTATTTCAATTACGTTTTCGCATCGGCCAATTCTTCCTATGACATCTCGTTCGTAAAATCACGCATCGAATCCGTGCTGGAACACGATCATGGCATCACAACATCAAGCAAGGACGACTTCACGATCGAAACCCAACAGGATATTCTTTCACTGCTCGGCAGCATCACATCGGTCCTTACGCTTTTCCTCGCAGCGATCGCATCTATCTCGCTCGTGGTCGGCGGCATCGGCATCATGAACATCATGCTCGTCTCCGTCGTCGAACGCACGCGCGAGATCGGCCTCAGGAAGGCCGTCGGTGCAACCGATCGCGATATTCTCCAGCAATTTCTCATCGAGTCCGTCATGCTCACCTTCCTCGGCGGCATTATCGGCATCGCGGTCGGAGCCGCAGTTACCGCGCTCGCATGGCTCGTTCTCTCGCACGTTGTCGCCGGCGGCTGGACATTCGAGTTCCCGCTTTCGGCAGTTCTGATCGCCGTGCTTGTTTCGACCGCCTGCGGTGTCGCCTTCGGCCTCTATCCCGCACGCCAAGCCGCAAAGAAAAGCCCCATTGAAGCGCTCAGATACGAATAACGTCCCTGTTTCCGAAAGTTGAGAATCTGTCGTTCCCGCGCAGGCGGGGATCCAGGTTTCTTATGCTAGATCTCCCGTTTTCACGGAGATGAATGATCGACCAAGCTTGTTTCGTTCGCAAAGCGGATAATGATATTTTCTTCCGTTATCGTCCGTGGAGACGGACCATCCGTGCTTTCGATATTTTTATAAAGCACGGATCCTCGACTAGATCGAGGATGACAGAGAAAACTTTGGCATTTCCATCGCTACAACAAAAAATCCCGCCGCAGCGGGATTCTTTGCAAAAGAAATTTTAGGCTTTGCGTCTTACTTTCGAACGACTTTCTTGGTCGTTTTTTTCACCGCCTTCCTTGCCGGACGCTTCACGGTTTTCTTTGTGACCGGAGCTGATTTTGCCGCTTTCTTGGCCTCAGCCTCAATGTGCTTCCACTCTGCTTTCGCATCGCGAATGACCGAAGCGATTTCCGGCGCGCCGACTTTTTCCATCGCACCATAATGCCTGATGGCTTTTTCGACGATCCGATGATATTCCTTCTCGCCGATCAGTTTCGCTTTTTTCGCCTCAACGGCCGCCTCTTTGCGAGCCTTTAAGACCCACGCTTTCGCCTGCTTCTGCTGGGGCTTCGTCCGCTTATAGAGAAGATATCCGCCAGCGAGCGCGCCTGCAATACCCGCCGCAATACCCGTACCGACCTCCACGGAATGACGCATCGTTGCTTTTTTCTTTATTGGCATGATTTTGCTAATTAGATTTCTTTTTCGACCTTGATTTCTTCGCTTTACCAAAAAACCTTCCAAACCAGTCCATGACGCCCACCGCCTGAGATCCCCGCTCACGGATCTCACTCCGTAGATCGGCGATATCCTTTCGAAGAAGGATTGTTTCCTCCGTGATCTCGTCAGTGATCTTCCGCAAATTCCGAAAAACTTTCACGAGATAAACGATCAAGACCGTAAGGGCGATCGTGATGATGACCACGGCAATCGTCGTCACGAAAAAGAAAATATCGGCGTGAATCAAGGTATCCATAAGATGAAGTATAACATAAATGGTTTTATAGTACCCCGAAGTCATTCCGCCCCAGGGTCATTTAAAACTTTGCGAGAGATTTCTCTTTCTCCGTCATCCTTGGGCTTGGCCCGAGGATCCGTGCTTCCTGTCTTTTGTTTAAAGCACGGATGATCCGCCTCCGCGGATCACGACAGAAAGTTTCATGCCGGGTCCCGCAATGGATCTCTCTATGTTCTTCATGCGATACAAGGTAACACAGCAGAACTCAGGATGACAAAAGAAGCCTTCCGATCGCTTTCTGCTTTTCACTCTGCGACAAATGCGTTTTTTGCACGGCGCGGCTCAAAATAGCGATTGTCTGGTCATAGGTTTCGCGATCGACCGGATACGGCGTCGCATCCTTGCCGCCATGCGCAAAACTGTAGCGGGCCGGATCTTCATAGGACGGCGAAGCGCCGTAGATAACCTCGCCAACGAGCGCGAGCGCACGCACGGTCTTCGGCCCGACGCCTTTCATGGCGACGAATTCCTCGTACGTTTTCGGCTTCTGATCCGCCACGGTCGCAAGCACTTTCTCTAAATATTTGCTTTTTGAAAAGTCATCGTAGATCACGGGATGGCTCTTGAACTCACGGGATTCGAGATTCAACAAGGTGAGCTGTCGTCCATGGTGATCGCCGAATTTCGCCATCTGCGACAAGGGCGTCGAATATTTTCTGAGCAGATTGATGTCCTTCATGAGCGGCGCATAGCCCGCTTGCGTAAGCTCGGTCGAGATCTCACGCGACTTCTCGCTCCGGTGCGACGTCATGTCAAGCACCGTTTTCAGAACCGCCTGCGACGAGATGCCGGAATGCGGTTCGCTGATCAGGTCCGTGATATCTTCCGAGAACCAGTGATACCGCCGCGCCGAACCCTTTTCCACGTTCATCCCCTGCTGAACTACGGCCCACGCTCCGATTTGCGCTCGCCCTGAACCAGCGCCAGAAACAGCAGGTGGATTTTTTCGAAGGGAAAAGAAAAAACTGTGATGATAAAGCTGGAATCCATCCTGCACGAGCGCGCTGTCCACTTTTGCGCTCATTTTTGAATTATAGACAAGATTGTCGGCTTGCGCGCCAGGCAGAGCAAGCCGCGCACCCCATTCCTGGATCTCATCCGGCGTTTTGCGCGAAGTCTTCCCCTTACCGCCGCAGATGAAAATGCCGAGATCTTTTTCCTGCCCGCGAATCGCTTCCTTGAGTGCCGCCGTAAGGATGGTGGTAAGGCCGGACGCATTCCAGTCGAAGGCCAGAACCGTACCCAAGGATTGGAACCAGACAGGATCCGCGATGCGCCGGATGAATTCATCCGGCCCATATTCCGCAATAAGCACCTCGATCATCTCACGGCCCAGCTTCACCATGCGCTCGAAAAGCCATGGCGGGCAATGGCCGTAATCAAGTCCGAAAGAAGCAACGCCGCGCTGGATCATAGCCATATTATACGTCATCCTCCGCGAAGGCGGAGTATCCGTGCTTCTTTGCTTTTTCTTAAACCTTAAGCACGGGTCCCTCGGGCCAGGCCCGAGGATGACGCGATTTAAACACTCTCGGAATGACGCATGAAACATGCTAAAATAACCCCATGATGAAGCTTCCCGAACCGATCCAGAACGTTGCCGACGAGCTGTCGAATCTGCCATCCATCGGGCCCCGACAGGCCATTCGTCTTGCTTTTTATCTCATCGGAGAAAAGACCGAGGATGTCCACAAACTCGCCGTGAACATCAATAACCTCCGCAGACTGAAGATCTGCAAGCATTGCTTCTTCCCGCACCAGAACGCCGGTGATCTTTGCGATATCTGCGGCAACCCGAACCGCAATCAAAACGTCATTATGATCGTCGAAAAAGAAACCGATCTCATTTCTCTTGAAAACACCAAGAAATTCACCGGCCGCTATTTCATCACCGGCCCCATCCCAAAGACCGGATTTCTCGAAAACGGACAGAGAGACCGGATAGAGAGTCTCAAAAAAACCATCAAACAGGACTTAAAAGGCAAAGCGCGCGAGATCATCTTCGCATTCAATCCGAGCTCGCTCGGCGATTTCCAGGCGGCAACGCTCATGAAAGAGCTTGCGCCGTTCACCGAAAAAATGAGTCGGCTCGGCCGCGGCCTGCCGACCGGCGGCGAGATCGAGTTCGCCGATGACGAGACCCTCGGCTCCGCGCTCGAGAGAAGGAATTGATGAAACCGCGATTTATTCAGAAAAATTGCATCGAGGGAAATCGAACCGATCTGCGGCAAGCGAATGTCGTATCAGAATATCAGCCGGATATTATTTTTTTCGAGTTACCGGCGAAAAAAGGAAAACCTTCGCTTATTTTCAACCGATACGCCCCGGACAAAAAGCCATGCAAAGAGGTTAAACGAATAAAACGTTCTCTTAAAACCACTGCAAGAAAATTTCCTTATGCAATGTCCGATTTTTATGTCTGGGAAAGCATAGAAAAACTCTGGCGGAATGGTCATAACGTCCTTCTTTTTAATATTGATGGCCAAGATGAACTCCGACGGGATTATTTCAAACTCGCTCGCGGACTCACCTACGATCTGCAAAGAAAACATCTACTTTTCTGGGTGCATTGCTACCTGCGAGAAAGAAAAATGGCGGGCTATATCCGCTCTGTCTTGAAAAATTATAAAGACAAACCGGATCCGACCGTCGCGGTTTTTCTCCAAAGCATCCATTGGCACCATGTTAAGTTTCTTTTAAAAGACCCCTCCCAAGAAGAAATCTGGAAATATTATTTCGGTCGGTTTCCTAAAATAACCCCTCCAAATATCGGAGCAGAAATAAAAAAGGAAAGCGCCATTCATTACAAATATTGGCAGAAAACATCACCGTTTCACGCATTAAAAAATCATTAGATCATATTTGACCGCGAAAGCCGGATGGATATTCTGGAGATAGGTTCTATCTCACCCGTTCGATATCGGCGCCGAGGGCACGGAGACGTTCATCGATGCGTTCGTAGCCGCGGTCGATTTCATCGACGCCTTCGATTTCCGATGTCCCTTCGGCCGTTAAAGCCGCTATGATATCAAGCATACCCGAACGCAAGTCGCGCGTTTTCAGCTCGGCGGCATGGAGCTTGGTCGGACCTTCGATCACGGCATAGTGGTACAGTCCCCGTCCCGCAAAGCGGCATTTTTCGTCGTCCGGACAATCCGGCACGACATGGATCTTCGCGCCCATCTCGCTCAGGTCATTGGCATACCCGAACCGATCCTCATAGATCGTCTCATGGATGGACGATACACCCTCGGCCTGCGTCATGCAGACCACGAGCGGCTGTTGCCAATCCGTCATGAACCCCGGATGCACGTCAGTCGTAATGAAAACGCGATTCAGCTTCCCGTTGGGAACCCAAAACGTGATCCCCTCATCCCCTACTTCATATTCCGCACCCATGCGGCGCACCACGTTCAGGAATGTTATCAAATGGTCCTGGATCGCACCTTTCACTAAAATTTTTCCGCGCGTTGCGATCGCAAGGCATGCGAACGAAACCGCTTCATTGCGATCCGGCAGGATGCGATGCGTCACACCGCGCAGTTTCTTCACGCCTTCGATCGTAATCGTGCGCGGCGGGGAAAGCTCAATGATCGCGCCCATATTCTGCAGCATCTTGATGAGATCGATGATCTCCGGCTCCGATGCGGCATTTTTAATGACCGTTTTTCCATGTGCAAGGACCGCCGCAAGAATGGCGTTTTCGGTGGCTCCCACGCTCGGGAACCGCAGCTCGATGTTTGCGCCGTGCAATCCGTCCGGCGCCCATGCATGATAGCTGTTCTTCGTGATCTGCAATTTCGCGCCGAGCTTTGCGAGCGCTTCAAGGTGGATATCGACCGGCCGTGCACCGATCTGATCGCCGCCCAGAACCGGCACTTCCGCCTCGCCCGCGCGCGCAAGGAGCGGACCCAAGGCCAGGATCGGTATGCGGTTCCGCCGCGTGAGCTGAAGCACGCGGCTGTTCTCTATTTTCGGCGTATGGATCTTTGCGGTTGAGCCGAAAATATCCACTTTACTGCCGATGGTCATAAGCAACTCCTTAATGATGTCCACTTCACCGATCGCAGGAAAATTTTTGAACACGCACGGCTCGTCCGTCAACAAGGATGCTACCATCACCTTCGAAACCGCGTTCTTCGCTCCCGCGAGCGTTATTTCCCCATTCAATGGCTTACCGCCGGTAATTACGAATTTCATGTTTATGTTGTCATCCCGTTATAAAACGGGATCCAGAGAAAAAACCTGGATCCCGGTTTCCGCCGGGACGACAGAAAAATATTTATTCCAATTTTTTCGCAATAAATGCTTCCAGATCTTCTATCTTCACCCGTTCCTGCGCCGCGGTATCGCGGTCGCGGACGGTCACGTCGCCCTTTTCCAGCGTATCGAAATCAATCGTGATGCAATACGGCGTACCGATCTCATCCTGCGAATAATAGCGCTTGCCGATATTGCCGCGATCATCCCACGCAACCATGAATTTCTTATGCAGACCCTCATAGACTTCGCGTGCTTTTTTCACGAGATCTTCCTTGTTGCGCAGAAGCGGGAAAACCGCCGCCTTGTACGGCGCAAGTTTCGGCGGGAAGCCTAGTATCTTCCGGTCGCCGTCTTCCCGATAGAACTCGAACATCGACGCAAGGAACAAACGGTTAAATCCGCCGGAACACTCGATGATATACGGAAGGAACCGTTCGCCGGACGCTTCATCAAAATAGGAAAGGTCGGTGCCGGAAAATTTCTGATGCTGGGTCAAATCGTAGTTGCCGCGATGATGCACGCCCTCAACCTCCTGAAACCCGATCTCGCCGAACTTGTATTGCACATCCCATGCGTCCTTCGCGTAGAACGCCCGCTCATCGGGATCGTGCTGTCGCCACTTGATGTCATCCGGCGAGAATCCCATGGCCTGCGTATAAAAATCCTGCCGGTTCTTTTTCCAATACTCATACCACTGATCCGCTTCATCCGGCTTGCAGAAATACTGCACATCCATCTGCTCGAACTCGCGCGTGCGGAAAATGAAGTTCTTCACCGTGATCTCGTTGCGGAACGCCTTGCCGATCTGCGCGATACCGAACGGCAGTTTGCGATGCGTTGTCTCGAGAACCGGCTTCCAATCGACATAAATGTTCTGACAGCTCTCCCCTTTCAGATAGACGACCGACGCCTCATCTTCGACGGGGCCAAGATGGGTCTTTACGAGCAGATTGAAGCGTTTCGCCGGTGAAAGCGGATTGCCATCGGGACTCTTTAAATTATGCTCTTTGATGATCGTATCCACCTCTTCCACCTTGAGCGCGCCGGCATTCTCCAAGATCTTCGCATCCTCGATCAGATGGTCCGCACGATAACGCTTATGCGTCACAAGATCCTCGACGAGAAGATCGGAGAAACCGCCCACATGACCGGACGCCTCCCATACTTTCGGATGCATGAAGATCGCACCTTCGATCTCCACCATGTCATCCCGCGATTCCACGTTCCATGCACGCCATACTTTTTCAATGTTCTTCTTCAAAAGGAATCCGAGCGGCCCGAAGTCGTACGTTGCCGCAAAACCGCCATAGATCTCGCTTGACGGAAACACGAATCCGCGCCGACGACACAAGCTCACTATTTTTTCCATTGATACCCCCCCCTGTTGCTGTTGGTCTGCCATATGAAAGATTAAAGCGTACTTAAAAGATATTTGCAATCGCAACGATAAAATTTAGCTCATTTTCCGTCATCCTCCTGTATTTTTTGTCGCCCTCCGTGAAGACGGAGGGTCCGTGCTTTGTAAAAAGAGAAGGAAAAACTGGAAGCACGGATGGTCCCGCTCCCGGGACCGCGACAATGGGACAAACAGCGAGGTTCAACCTCATTTTGTCACGTTCCGTTCATTCGTCGTCACGGCGGTATCTTCCGGAATATCGGTTCCAACGGAATTCGCCGATGCGGTAAGCGCGCCACCCGTAAATTCATCGGTCGCGGTAAGCGATGTTTTCCCGAGAAGCGTCACTACTTTCCCAACCTGGTTCGCGGCGGGCATGTTCTCGACCTGAAAAACAGCTTCGGCCGGAGCGCCCAAAACGCCGGTTCCGGCGGAGATGCTCGGGATGTCCCATGTCACTTCTCCGGTTGCGGCATTGCAAACCGGTACCGCCGCAATCGTACTCATCACCTTCCCGGTGCATGTCGCACCGGATTGCAGATATGCGGAGACACTCACGCCGCTCACATCGGTCGAATAATCTGTCACGCGCCAATGAACGGTATAGAGCGTTTCCTGGTTCACCTGCGGTGGATAGGGGCCTGAGTTCGCGATGCCCGATCCTGGTTCATAGCGATATCCGGCGGCATCAATGGCGATCGCGCCGTTGACTTTGTTCGTGACGTCCATCGACGCCGATGTCGAGCTTGCCGCTGTACCCGCAGGAACAGTCGGAGAACTTATCGCAAGATGCAGTCCGAGCGCAAAGTCCTTGTCCGCAGCCGATGCGATCGGGAACGATGGTTTTGTTTTGATGCGAAACTCGACCGAACCTTTCCCGCCCGGTGCGACCGATGTGAGCGAAGGGGTATTTGCGGCGTACCAGGTAAGCGTATTCGTGAGCGAATTATACGCGCCGACGCTATCCACGGAACTTTGATCGAACATCGCGCCCGCGAACGTCGCCGTGATCGCGACATTCTGGAACGTGGTGTTCGATAGATTCGCGTAGGTGATCTTATAGTCAAGATTATCGTCGAGCTCCGCAACATAGTCGGGCGTATTATTCACGACCGCGCCGATCGTAAGCGGCGTTGCCGTGATCGAGACATTCGCCGCAACCGCCGCAACCGGATAAGATGTCCCCGCAATGCTTTCCTCTGCTGTTCCCGAAAGCGAATAGAGCGCCGTATTTTTGCCGGTCATCGATCCCGTAATAAGGATCGTTCCTCCGCCGCCCGCAGGAACCGTGCCGATGTTCCAGATCGTGTCGCCCGGAAACGCGGGTATCGGCGACGCCTCCGTGAATGCAAATCCATCAGGATATTGCATGGTGATCTTCACTCCGTCGATCGGATGATCCGTCGCATTTTCATAAGACACCTTCGTCGTGAAATCCTGCCCCGCAAAAACATTGGAAGGAGGTGAAATGGCGAGATCGATGACCGGCGTACCGATCGCCAGGCTGGATTCCTTTGAGGTCGTGAACAAAACGCCGCGCGATGCATCGGTCGCATAGGATAACGTCGAGCTTACCTGCACGACGCTTCCGGCCGCAGACGTCCCAAGGATCGTCACGTCCTCTTTTCCGGCCGCGCCGGCCGCGACGTCGCCAAGCGCGATCGTGGCTGTCCGCTCGCTGTCGGGCTGTCCCGAGAAAAATACGCCATCCGGCAAAGAGATCACGAGCGATGCATTGCGCAATGCCACCGTCGAGCTGTTCGTGTAAAGCACCGAAAAAGTGGTCGTTGCTCCGGCCGCGATCTGATTCTCCGATGCGAAATCGAGTCCGACTGCGGGCGCAACGACCGGTCGGTTCAAAAAGAACCATGCGCCGGCGGCACCGCCAAGAAGAACGATGATAATCGCGATGATCACCACCTTCTTTCCGGATCCACCCTTGTTTTCCGAAGGCGGCACATTTCCACGTCCGCCATCAGCCACTGACGGAAGATGAATCGGCTCCGGAGGTGTGTAAACAACCTTCTTCTTTTTGCTCGTCCAAACCGCGTTCGGATTATATTCTTCCATGATAAAAATTGTTCTGCTATTTCCGTAAATTTTTCCGCCATTCTCCGCGCAGGCGGATGACCCGCGATCCAAATCTTTTTCTGTCGTCCCCGCGCAGGCGGGGATCCATGCCTTAAAAAACAGAGAGAAAACTGAAAGCACGAGCCGTCCGCCTCCGCGGACCATGACAAAAAATGTTTTCTTAATCCTCTATTCTTATATATGATATCTTATTCTTCCCCATTTTTAAAACACAGGAATCGCAGAGGAATTCCTGGCGCGGAATGAAGAACCATGTCGCTTTACGACCGCAGAGCGAACAGACCGCGCCGCGCGGATCCCAGCCAAGCGTCCGAAGAATGTCGCGCCATGAAAATGCCTGACGTGTAAGCTGGATCCAAAGATCAGGATCGGCCTGCAGGTCCGGCAAAAGATCGTTCAAAAACCTCAGATCTGCCGGTGAAATATCGACACGCGAAGATTTCAGGGCATCCACGATCTGCGCGGAACCTTTATCGATGAACCGGACTTTCGCCACGGTTCCCGGTTCAAGATGCCCTGCGAGCTTCGAAACGATGCGCCGTGAGCTTTTCGCCTTCGCCGAGATCTTCCCGAACCGTTCAGAAAAAAGCGCGTAGCGCATATCGCTCTCCCCTGACGGTTCCTTCTTCAAAACGATCGCATCGGTCACGTATTCTTCCATGAAGTTATAATAACACGACAAATGAATTGACTCTTCCGCCATTCTCCGCGCAGGCGGATGACCCGCGATCCAAATCTTTTTCTGTCGTCCCCGCGCAGGCGGGGATCCAGAATTTTTCGAGATGAACCTGGGTCCCCGTTTTCACGGGGACGACAAAAAATAAAAGATACTAACAGAAAAACGCCCTTGCGGGCGTTTTTCATCACAAGAAACCTTGACCGCTTAGAGCGTGAGAGTAGTTCCTTGTTCGTACATATTGAGATCGGTGCCGCCATCGGTCGATTCCAAATCACTCGAACCCTGGTTCGAATACAATGCACTTTCCATCTTTGCGGCAAGCTTATATCCATTATTTGTATTCGACATAATGTAGGAATAGAAGTGACCCGCAAAAGCATTTCCGGTTCCGCTCGACCCAAGAGAAAATGCTGGATCTGCTGGCCATTGTCCGATCGGAGCTCCAGAACTTATGTTGGTAAGAATAACCGGAATCCATCCCGTTCCAGAAACGGAACGGCTAGAAGTGGCGTTCGCAACCGTAGCACCGGCGGTTGAGAACCAATTTCCGCATTCCGTTGCCGAACTAGTAATGGCATCAGTAACCGTCGCACCATTTTCGTTTGCCGTAGTCGAAGCGAATTCCCAGTTTGCAGCATGAGTCACGCCAGGAGCAAGCTGCACATAGCAAATTCCCGCCGTTCCTAGGTTTGTCGAAGAAACATCGGCAAGGTACAAGCTGAGCGATGTTTTGATCATCGAAAGATCGGATGCGCGGTTTGAATCGCGCGACCGACGCAGCATTTCTGCGGGATTCAACGTCAAAACGACCACAACCGAAAGAATCGCGATAATCGCGATAACCACCAGTAATTCAATAAGGGTAAAACCCCTTTTCTTTCCTATTTTTCTTTTGTTCATTTTTATATTTTTCTTGATTCTATGCAAAAACATAGCGACCTTTCATTTATAAAAGAAGTATACCATAAAGGAATATGCAAGAAAATTGGCCTGTGGATAAATGACGAGAATCGCTTTGCGAGCTTAGCGATTCAGTCATCCTCGCAAAAGCGAGGGTCCAGGCTCTTTCTTCTGGATCCCCGCCTGCACGGGGACGACAGAATTTATTTCTGTCACCCTCCGCGAAGACGGAGGGTTCATGCTTTTAAAAGTTAAAAGAAAGATCAGGAAGCACAGGTCCCCTCTCCAGGGACGATGACAGAGGGACTCAATTATTGTATATCGTCCCAGGTTGCGGGGTCGAGTTCGCCGTCAGCCTTGAAGAACATCACGCCACGGAGCCCGTATTTCTTCGCAAGGTCGATCTTATCGAGCGCCGCCTGGGCATCGCTGAAAGAAACGAACATAGTATTCGTCGCATTGTTAGGAAGCGTCGTAATCGGCGAAAGCATTTGGGGCTTCGTCGACGAGACATAAGCCGTGAGGACCGCCGGAATCCCTGAAACGTAGGTCGACGTCTGGTAGGTATAGCTCAGCTCGTCGGCATTGTCCCGTATCGGCGTGACGCCCACGAGATCGGCGCGATCCATGGCTTCCTGATAAGTGAAACTCCGCACCTCTTGATAGGTCGTCACGCCGTTCTTCCAGGAAACCTGGTATTCGTAGCCGTAGGTCGGAATGCCAAGCATGACCTTCTTGGGATCGAGCGATTTCAACATGTTTGCGAGCACCCGCGAAACCCAGTCAGGATCGGCGATCGGCGAATAGAGCGTACTGCTGCCCTTCTCCGCGTCCATCGTAAGGTCGACCGTTCCCTGGTCATACGCCATGACGCGCAATTCGTCGCAATATTTATTGAGCACCGTATAATCCTCGGAATACGGCAGAGGGGTCGGCGGATTTGCTCCCCAAATATCCACGGCGGGCGAACGCGGCATGATCGTGCAGGTCAGCGTTTCCTTCTGCGCGTGCAGACGGTCGGAAAGCCCTTCAATGAAAAGCGAGTAATACGGTTTCATGGCATACGTCTTGTTCTCGTAATCAATGTCGATACCGTCGAACTTCTGCGTCTTTGCGAGTTTCGCGATCGCATCCTCCTGCGCCTGACGTGTTTTAGCGCTTGAAAGCAAATTGTACATCGGCGTCGTGTCGAACCACGCGATGGTCGGGATGATCTTCACATTAAGGGCGTGAGCCGCGGAAAACCAGCCAGCCCAGCTGCCGTTATCGATCTTCGCATCATCGACGATCTTGCCGCCCGTGCCGATCTCATAGGAAAACGGGCTTACCTCATTGAGCTTATCGAGATTCAAGGAAACGTCCTGTGCGCCATCCTGCGCGTTCCAGAACGGAAGCCACACCCCATACTTGAGCGGCTGGGATTTCGCGGTCGAAGCCGAAGCAAGCGCGATGGTCGATGTCGCATTGGCTGTGGACGCATCAACGGGCACGGCAAACTTAGGCACGGCAAAGATCGCCAAAAACATAGCAAGCATTACGATGAAAATAAAACGCTTTTCCATGATTCCATTATGATACTGAAATGGCGCGAAATGCAAGAAAAAATCAATTTTCATCGCACAAAACGCTCTGTCGTCCCCGCAAAAGCGGAGACCCCAAAAAAGAAAATAAACCTGGATCCCCGCCTGCGCGGGAACGACAAAAAGTCCGCCTTAGCTGACAGCTGTAGCTAAGGCGGACTTTTTTTCCCAGAATTCGCCGAGCTCAGAATGACTATGGTAAAATTAACCCTATGAAAAAATATCTACTTTCTTTCTTTCTTATCATCGTGTTCACGTTTTACGTGCTCCTCGAAAATCAAAATTCCATCTCGGTCGTTTCGAGTTCGCCTGATAATAATGGCGGCAGTACAACTACAGGAAACGGAGCAACGCCACCGCCGGTGGCGCAAAATAGCGCTACGACATCCGCACCAAGCGCGGCCGGAGCGCAATCTGCGTCCGCCGCCCCGACCCCGACGGTCGCCGGACTCTATCGAGACGGTTCCTATGACGGCGATTCCGTGAACGCTTATTTCGGCAATGTTCAGGTCGCAGCCATCGTGAGCAGCGGAGCGCTGACCGACGTGAAGATCCTCGTTTATCCGAAGGACCGCGCCACATCGGCACGCATCAACAATGCCGCATTTCCGAAACTGATCCAGGAAGCGATCTCGTCGCAAAGTGCGCAAGTCGATGTCGTTTCCGGCGCAACGCAAACCAGCCAGGGTTTCCAGCAATCCCTTGCATCGGCGCTCGTGAAGGCAAAGAACTGATTTCTTGTCGTCCTCCGCAGAGGCGGAGGACCCGTGCTTCCGGTCTTTTTTCTGAGATTTTAAAGCACGGATCGTCCGACTAGATCGGACGACGACCAAAGAACAGTATGGGGGCCCGGCCGAGTTAGACCATGACACAATAAATACTTTTATGATCAAAGAGACCCGCATCCTTATGGGAATGCCCATCACGATCGCCATCGCCGACGCGACAGCTGCGCAAACCGATAGTGATGCTCTCTTTGATTATTTTCAGACTATCGATGAACGTTTCAGCCCGTTCAAAGAAACGAGCGAAACGAGAGCCGTCGATCGTGGAGCCGCGCGGGAAAGCTGGAGCGATGATATGAAAGAGATCGTCCGGCTCGCGGAACAGACCAAAGGCGAAACCGAGGGATATTTCGACGTCATGACCCCGGACGGACGGTTCAATCCGGTAGGCATTGTAAAAGGATGGGCAATAAAAAATGCCGCCGACATCCTCCGTAAAAAAGGCCTGCAAAATTTTTATGTCGAAGCCGGCGGGGACATCGAAGCGAGCGGCAAGAACGCCGCCGGCGAAAAATGGAGCGTCGGCATCAAAAACCCGTTCAAACAGGATGAAATCGTGAAAACGCTCTTTGCGACCGATATCGGTGTCGCGACATCCGGAACCTATATCCGCGGCGACCATATTTATGATCCACACACCGGATATCCGACGTCCGACATTGTAAGTTTGACCGTGATCGCGCCTGACGCATGCGAAGCCGACCGGTTTGCGACCGCTGCTTTTGCCATGGGAGAACGAGGGATCGCCTTCATCGAAAAATTGCCCGAATTCGAAGGATATATGATCGACAAGAACGGTATCGCGACCATGACGAGCGGATTTTCAAAATATACGATAAAATAAATCGTCATCTTAAAAAAATAATAGTCATCGTCCCGCTCCCGGGACCACGACAGAATCAAGTTATGACCTTCATCGATAATCTTCTGAATAAAGTGACTATGTACCGGCTGGTGCTCTACGTTCTTGGAGCGCTTGCCGCTATCGCGGCGGTTTTCGGCGCACTTCACATACTTCCCTATGATCCGATCTCACTTCTTTTTTCCATAGCAATACTCGTCGCCATATCGTGGCTCACGAACAAGATATTTTCAGATGCATTCCATGCACAAACCAATATCGAGTCCACATACATCACGGCGCTTATCCTCGCTTTGATCATTACGCCAATTGCGCCACGCGATCTCACGGGCATTTCATTCCTTATCTGGGCGGCAATCTGGGCAACGGCCTCGAAATATATCCTTGCGGCGAATAAAAAGCATCTCTTCAATCCGGCGGCGTTCGCCGTCGCTTTGACAGCGCTCACTATCAATCAATCCGCAACTTGGTGGATCGGCGGAAACAGCCCCATGATGGCTTTTGTGATCGTCGGCGGGCTCCTAATCGTCCGAAAGATCCGGCGCAGCGATCTCATGCTCGCATTCTTCAGCGCGGCGATCATTTCGATCCTTGCGGGATCGATCGGCGAAAATCCTCTCGTCACGATCGAAAAAGCAGCGCTTCATGCACCGCTCTTCTTTTTCGCATTTGTGATGCTCACGGAACCGCTGACCACGCCGCCGACCCGCAGCAAACGCATCGCCTATGGCGCATTCGTCGGCATTCTCTTTGCGCCATGGGTTCACGTCGGCTCGCTTTATTCGACGCCGGAGCTCGCACTCCTCGCCGGAAACGTTCTCGCATACATTTTGAGTCCGAAGGCGAAATATATTTTGAAATTGAAACGGACCGAGAATATCGGGGATGGCATGTATGATTTTGTTTTCACGAAACCTCCTCTGAAATTCGACTCGGGACAATATCTCGAGTGGACCCTCGGACACGGCCATGCGGACAACCGCGGCAATCGGCGCTATTTCACGATCGCATCATCGCCCACAGAACCAAGCCTGCGCCTCGGCATAAAATTCTACGAGAAGCCGAGCAGTTTCAAAAAGAAAATGCTCGAGCTCGCGCCCGGCGACGAGATCATGTCCGGACAGCTTGCCGGAGATTTCATTTTGCCACGCGACAAGAAAAAAGAACTGGTGTTCATCGCTGGAGGCATCGGCATCACGCCGTTCCGCAGTATGGTGAAATATCTTTCGGATCGTGGCGAAAAACGATCCATTGTGCTTTTCTATTCCAACAAAACCGAGGATGAGATCGCCTACCGCGAAATCTTTGATGAAGCCATGCGGGTGATCGGACTCAAGACGATCTATGCACTTACGGGAACCGACGAGCTGCCATCTGGAGACAATTGGCATAAAGGACGCATTGACGGCGAGCTCATCCGTCGCGAAGTCCCTAATTATCGTGATCGCATCTTCTATATCTCCGGCACCCATGCCATGGTCGTTTCGACCGAAGCCACGCTTCATAGCATGGGCGTCCCCCGCAACCAGATAAAAACCGATTTCTTCCCCGGCTTCGCATAGAATTATCCGTCATTCCGAGCTTGTCGAGGAATCTTTGTTTTCACCCGCGCAAGCGGATGACCCGTGCTTTCAATATTTTTATAAAGAGCACGGATCCCCGACTAGATCGAGGATGACGAAAAAATCATTGCATTATTGCAATGATTTTTTCGTCACTTTTCCGCGTTATAGATCGCCTTAATTTCAGTGACAGACAATGCTCTGTTATAGATCCTCGCATCATCTATTAAACCACCGAATGTAAAATTCGAATGGGTCCATGAACCAGTTCCGTACGGATAGAGAGTCCCTATGCTCAAAGGAATGCTACCGTTGCCAGATGATGGAGTCCAACCCACAATACCATCTGTCCCGGAGGCACTTAAATTACCGTCGATATAAATAGACATTTGGCCACTGGAATTTACCGTCGCGGCAATATAATGCCAAGAATTAGATGGTATGACCGCAGTGGTGGAAATAGAGTAAGAACCAGAACCAACGATTCCAAAACTAAGCGTATTATTCGAGTTAAGCGTAACTGTATAGTTATATTGACCACCCCCATTCCACGGTTTGGAGAAAATCCACCCACCGGTCGTTTCCGTGCTGTTCACGTTGATCCACGCCGCCAAGGTCATATTGCCTCCGACGTACTCCAAGGTAGAGGTATCCGAAACAGAAACATATGAATTACTATCATTGAAGCTTAAGGCGCTATTTATTTTACCCGCTATCCATGTAGGTCCGTTGATCAATGCCCCATTATTTCCTGCCCCCGACTGATCGTAAGCCATAGTTCCCGTCCCCTCGTCCATCGGCCAATAACCGACAAAACCCCTTCCAACATCCGGTGCGGTGAGATTAGTTCCGACCGCATAAACGGAAGCATCAGATCCGCCACTGTTTTCCATCATCTTGGCATCCTTCTGCGATTCAAAAAAACTGGTAAAAACATAACTCCCGCCATTTGCGGTATAGGTATAGTAAAGATCAGTAGATGTCTGGTTTGCGGGATCAACCGGCAAAACCGAGATTGGCGAGCCGGACGAAAGCTGGGCAAGATTCACTGGCATCCACCCCGTGCCGTCGACGTGGCGATACGCCTGCGGCGAAGAACATTGATAGCTATAACCCGTGGGCGGCGTAGGTAAATTAAGCGACGTGCACGTGGACGTGGTGTTTCCCGAGATCGTTTTGTCCGGCAAGGAAACATAGATAGTGGTCGACGAACCTAAATTCCCGCCCGGCAGTTCGTTAAGATAGAACGTCACGGCGCCGTTCAGTGTTTTTATATCCGAAAGCCGCGAACTGTCGCGCGATTGCCTCAAGAGTTCGGGAATGTTCATCGTGAGAACGACCACGATCGAGAGGATAGCGACGATCATGATGACCACCAGAAGTTCGACGAGAGTGAAACCTCCAATCCGCTCGTCATCCCCGCGTAGGCCGGAGCTTGTACCCGCACGGGCGGGTGCGGAAGACAGGTTCCAGCGGGAATCGATGTTTATTCCTGTCATCCTCCGGCTTGGCTGAAGGACCCGTGCTTTACGCAAAAGATCGGAAGCATGGATCCCCCGCCGGAGTTTATCCCGAGTCTGTTGAGGGGCGGGGACGACAGAAAAAGGAATTCCTTGCCGCTCGGAAAACCTCGAAGCAGGCTTCGTTCGAAATGACGGATTAAGAAATAGATTTTTAAAATTAATTTTCGTCATTGCTTAATAAGAAACCACGCCCGATGTCGCGACGGATATCATGCTCGAGGTGACCGTCAAGCTTTTCTGCGGGTTCAGAATATAAAGTCCGACCGCGGCCGACGAGGAAGCCAACCCCGTGATCTGCGAAAAGGTGATCGTAAGGGATCCTCCCTGCGGAACGGTTGAAGCGACGTAACCGACCGTGACCGGCAATCGATAATATCCTGCGACCGTAGCCGTGCTGTAAGTCGACGAAAACAATGCATAGAACGGTGCCGTGTTCGTGGGATTCCCGAAATAGACGCCCCAGGGAACACCCTGCGCCTGCGTCATTGATCTGCTTTCTGCTTCCCGCAGGATCACGACGATCTGCGACGCCGTGTTCGTAAGATCATTCGTCCCCCGCCTCCCGGTAAGCGAAACAAATGCGATTGCGCTCATAATCCCAATGATCGCGATCACGACGATCAACTCAATGAGCGTAAAACCGCTGTTCCGATGTGGCGACGATCGTGAAAACTCTTTTTCCATGTTTAGAACGCCGATGACGACATTTGATAGATCGGCACGATGATGGAAAGCGCAATGAGTCCGACGAGCGCGCCCATGATGAGCAGCATGACCGGTTCAATGAGCGCCACCGCCGTCGCGATGCTTGCATCGATATTCGAGGTATAGAAATCGCCGAGCGTTCCGAGAACTTCTTCGATATGGCCCGCCCGTTCCGAGATTGCGATCAAGCTGGTCACCGACTGCGGCAAGATGGTCTCGCGCCGGAACGCCTCTCCGATCGTAAGCCCCTTTGAAAGTCCTTCGTTCGCGATCCTGAGAAGCGCATAGCGGAATTCGCGGATCGGTACCGTATCGGCCGCAATCGTGATCGTCTGCACGATAGGCAATCCGGCTTTCATAAGCGAGCTCATCGTTGACGCCATCCGCTGGATCGACAGATCGCGATAGATATTTTTGATGCCCGGCATATGGGTAAGGAACGCATCAACGGCCCGTTTGCCGGTTTCCGTTTTTCGCACAAAGAAGACCGAACCGAAGATCGCGGCAAAGAGGAGCGTAAGGATGATGATGATGTTATTCCCCAAAAAAAGTCCGACCGCGAAGACGATCCGCGAAAAAAGCGGCGGCGTGATATTGCTTTCCGTAAAGACTCCCGCCACCTTCGGCAGGGCAAAGGTGACCAGGAATATCGTGATGGCACCCGCCATGCCAAGCAATATGACCGGATAAATGAGCGCTGAACGGATCTTGTTCTGCAGGTCCGCATCCGAAGTCAACGACACGTTAAGATCCTCGAACGTTTTCTGCAGGTTTCCGGATGCCTCGGCCGCTTTCACGAGGCTCACAAAAGTCGCCGAGAACACCTTGGGATATTGTCCGAATGTTTTATAAAACGGTTCGCCGCGCGTGAGGTTTTCGCGCACCTCAATGAGAAAATTCTTCATCGCAGGCTTATCGGCATCCGCAATGAGAATATTGACCGCCGACAAGAGATCGGTTCCCACGCGAAGCATCAAGGCGAGATATTTCGTAAGGAAAACCTTATCCCCAACCGTGATCCGGGAACTGAAAAATCCCCCAAGCGATCCCTGCTTCTCCCTTTTGACGGGATCCATGGAAATGGGACGGAGGTTCTTCTGGGAGATAAGCTGCAAAGCAGCCTGCAGGTTCTCCGCGTCAACTTCGCCTTCTATGACCGCCCCTCCTTCATCAACCGCGCGATAATGGTAAAGCATAAATATATGAGCGTTCTAATGTTGCAAACGAGGTAACTCCGGAATACTTCAGTATTATAACACTAGAACCTATCTCAAAAACAGGCATCTGGATATCGTGGGGACTTTTTGAGATAGATTCTATTATTCACGGATCACGCGGAGAACCTCGTCGATCGTCGTCTCGGCAAGCTCAACTTTTCGAAGTCCGTCCTCGAACATGGTCACCATGCCGTTTCGGCGCGCTTCAGCACGCAATTCATCGATGTCGAAATGATCGCTGTCAATCGTTTTTTTCACTTCATCGTTCACTTCAAGCACCTCAAAGATACCGCTGCGGCCGATATAGCCGGTCATGCCGCACACGGAACATCCTTTCCCGCGATAGAATGTTTTCGGGATAGTGATGCTTTCTTCGTCGGAAATGCCGAGTTCGCGGCGCTGGGATTTGATGACCGAAGCGATATGCTCATCGGCATCATAAGAATAGATGCACGAGGGACAGATCTTTCGCACCAAACGTTGGGCGACCACCAAGCTCAAAACGGAAGCGACAAGATACGGCGGCACGTTCAGATCGAAGAAGCGCGGCACGGCGGTCGGCGCATCGTTCGTGTGGAGCGACGAAAGGATCAAGTGGCCGGTGAGGGCCGCCTGCACGGAGATATCAGCCGTTTCCGCATCGCGGATCTCGCCGACCATGATGACGTTCGGGTCCTGACGCAGGAGCGAACGGAGACCCGAAGCGAACGTGATGCCGGCCTGAGGATTGATCTGCGTCTGGTTCACATAGCGCATATTGTATTCGATCGGGTCTTCGATCGTGGTGACATTGACCTGCGGACGGTTCAGGATGTTCATCAAAGCATATAGCGTCGTCGATTTTCCGGAACCGGTCGGACCGCAGGATAAGATCATGCCGTAGGATCTCTTGAGATTTTCCGAGACGACCTTCACGGCCTCGGGCGACATGCCGATCTCCTCGAGGGACAACGGCTTCTGCGATGATTCGAGAAGACGCATTTCCACTTTTTCGCCGTAAAACGTAGGAATGACGGAAACACGGATATCGATCGTCTGATTGCCGACCTGATAGCGGAACCGCCCATCCTGCGGCGCGTAGTGCTCGTCGATCTTCAGTCCCGCGAGAAGCTTGATGCGCGCGACGATCGCCGGATGGATCGCCTTTGTGATCGACATCACTTCATAAAGAATGCCGTCAATGCGATAACGGATGAACGTGGCATCTTCAAGTATTTCGATATGGATGTCTGATGCGCGCGACGCCATGGCATAGGAAAGAATATTTTCCACCACGCCCATCACGGGAAGCTGGGACGCCACGTCCGTCATATTTTTTCCCAACTGGTTCGCGAGAGAGTTCCGTATATTATCCTCGATGATCTTCTTGAAATCCTGCTCGACCTCGTAGCCATACACCGAAAAACCCTGGTTCAGATCATCCTGGGTCGCAAGGAACGGTTTCACGCGGGCCTTCAAGCGCGTCGTGAGAAATTCGATGGTTTCAAGATCCGAAGGGTTCGCCATGGCCACATCGAACGTGCCATCCTCTTCGCGGCGAAAGATCACCGCCTGGCGATCGCGGGCAACTCCCTCAGAGAGCAGTTTCAAAACGTCCTTATCAATGGAACTCGCCGCAAGCGTGATCCTTGGAACACCAAGCGCTTTAGCCACCGCATCGTCGAGATACCCCTTTTCGGCAATATGGTTCGAGACAAGGACGTCGACGATGTCCTGCCCCTTTCTCTGGGCCTCTTCCAAAAGACGATCAAAAACATCCGCCGTCACAAGCCCCTCGGAGATAAGCACTGCCTTCAACTGATCGGAAGAAATAGGAAGTTTCACGTTCTCATTATAGCAGAAATAACCGGTATAAAAAAACGCCCCCGGAGCATCGGATGCTTGAGGACGTTCTTCAGATTCAGGATTATTCTGTTTTTTTCGCGCGCACTTTCTTCACCTTCTTCGGAGTGGCGGATGCCTTTTCGCGGCGCGCCTTGAACTTCTCGACCCGTCCTGCGACGTCGAGCAATTTCTCTTCGCCGGTATAGAACGGATGGCACTTTGCGCAGATCTCAACGCGGATCTCGGGCTTGGTCGCCCCTACGGTAAACGAATTGCCGCAAGCACAGATCACTTTTGCTTCAGGGAAATAGGTCGGATGGATATCTTTTTTCATAAGGCTTATTATAATGCCATTTTCCATTTTAAGCAAGTTCTTGCGTCCGCCTCAAAATTCACCCCGGCAGTAAGACGAATTTTGCAACAACGGATCCCATAAAACTCTTTTATACTTTGCATTTTTAACGCGTCAAGCTACAATAGATTTGTTTTCGGGCCGGTAGTTCAGTGGTAGAACGCCTCATTTGCAATGAGGAGGTCAGGGGTCCGACTCCCCTCCGGTCCACCAGATTGGATTTTTCACCGTCATATTCCTGATTAAGGGCATAAATCTTAGACAATTTCGTGGTTCCAAATTTTTCTCCGTCGAACGTCTATTTTTCGGGACAGATATTTTTTTGGAACCGAATCCTTGGCTCGTACTTCAACCGAAGCCACGTTTTCGCACTATCACGCACGAAGTTGAAGCAATACGTTAACGCTTCATCCATATTGAATTCTTCGATACGGTTATCGACCAAAAGCTGAGTTTTCTCGTTGATCCTCTGATTGATGAGATTCTTCTGCTCTAAAAACTCTTCGTCGCTATATACGCTGCGACGCTGGGCCTCAAAGATTTTCTGCCGCTCCTGTTCAAGCTGACCGATCTCTTTCTGGACGGTTCCGTTCATCTCGTCAAACTTCTTGAAATTCGACTGCCAGATGTCGAGCATGATCGCCTTGAACCATTTTTCATATTTCTTATCAGGCGAGATCCCGTGGAGATATTTCAAAAACAACTGCTCAAAAGTTTCTTTCGGAATGAACCTCGCCAGTGAGCAATTGTGATGCGCATGATGATGGTAATACGGATATGCGCCACCATTCCCGTGTGAATAGCTTGCCGTAAGAGAACCCATGCAACCTAAGCAAATTGTTCGTCGCAATGGAAAATCGGGATTCCCTGTTTTTCGCGGCCCCATAAGGGTCTTGTTCTTGTGCTGGCACCGTAAGAATAATTCTTCACTGACGATTGGCTCGAATGTGCCGGTACCTTTCACGCGCATACCCCACGAATTAATATAACCGCAATACACCTCGTTTCTGATAATGCTCTCGATAAATTGAGAAAACGGCTTCCTGCCATGATGCGTCCGGAAACCACGCTCAGCCATGAATTGAGCCAAGGAACGATAGGTATGCGTTCCCTTGGCCCATTCTTGGAAAATAAGGGTTATGTAGTCCTTCGTTGTCGGATCGGGAGCTATATTCCCACCTTTGCGCGGCCGATAGTAACCGATCGGAGCGGGCCATACCCAAACACCCTCTTTCACTCGTTCCATCATGCCATTCTTGCATCGCTCGGCCCGCAGATTATTGTCGAGTTCTGCAAAGACAGACATCATACCTTCCATTGCCTTACCCATCGGTTCCTCATTGATCGGTTCAGTAACTGAACGTAATTCCGTGCCGACCCGTTTCAATACCTCACGAACTGTTACGTGGTCATTCTGATTTCTTGCAAAGCGATCCACCTTGTAGACAATGAAAAAATTGACGCTGTTTTTCTTTTTAGAGCAGAAACCAATCGCCTTCAAAAATTCGGGCCGGTTCGCTGTCTTTGCAGATTCACCCTTATCCACAAATACCCCTAGAACCTCAATGCCCCTTTTACCGGCCCATTCACGACACACCCGTTCTTGCATATCCAAGCTCGTTCCCTCAACCTGTTCCTTGGAAGAAACGCGGCAATAAATTATTCCCTTTGTCTGAGTGCTCGTAATTGGCATAGCTTAATTTTATTATCATTCCACAATATTGGTAATGACCTAACCGGATATTTGGAACCGCTCCCATTTTCCAGCCAATCATCAAAGATAAGTTGGCCCAGATCGTAAAGAGAGTCACGAATTTCTATAATTTCGGATTCTGAAAGATCTGCTAATTTTGAATCTATTTCCTTTAATTTTTCTACTGAAAATTTTTTGTCTATCGCCCTCATATTAAACTGACTCTCAATGTAAAAATTGCAAAACGCATCTCTACTTATTTTTTATAAAAATTCTCTTTTATTTGACCTTTTTGTTTGAAAATGAGGATTTACCCGTCTGCGATAAAATAATCGCGTCTAGCATCGTTTTGCCCCTTAAAAGTTGGCTCCTGGGGCTATTATTTAGCATCATTAAAAAGTCTAGGACGCCTTTTTTATCTTTTTGTAGATAATCCTCTAAATCGACTAATTTATTAAACCACTCACGGACACTATACCGACTGAAATGCATACCTTGGATTGCGTACGCAAAACAAGTATAAGTGCTCCACCCATTTTTTGCCTTGGCAAAATATTGAAATCTTATTTTAATGGACTTCATTAATTTTTTAAAAGTACTAAAAAGCGACCTTTGGTTAATAATACATCCCAAAGATCGCCCCCCTCGATAATTAGGCTGAAATATTGTAGAAACTCAGGTTAACCCGTCTTTTAACCCGCATTTGCATTGTACCACACTTTCTGATAAAAGTCAAGAGCCATTTCCCTAACTTTTTAATGATTTTACCCTATCTCTTTAAATTTCCTCTCTAGAAGTATTGGCTTTTAAAACCTTTTCGTGGCAACATTAAATTACAACTTAATAGAGTCGCCTAAACCTTGAGCAATCGGGGCATGGCGCAAAGTCCTACAACGTAGAAAGCTCCTAGTCAGAGCGCCGTTGTAGGCCGTACACCGAAAGGTATATGAATCTGGCTGGGAGCTTTGTGTTTAAAAAGGCCGATTCTAGCCAGCACTTTCAAAATTAAATAAACATTTCAAATCTATGAATTTTGCATCTGTTATTCTCGTACTTCAAATGGCATTGAGCCTGCTCACCGCGCCAGGGCTTGAAGCAAATGCACAGCTAAAACAACAGGCATTGTCTTTTGCCAGCCAAGCGATGTCGATCGCCGACACCGCATTACAGCAAGCGACATCAAGTGACCTCGTTACCCCTTTACTAAATAATCAAAGCAATTCCGTAGAAAACAGCCCTCAATCGGTTACTATAGAAAATAGCACAACGACAAATCAGCAGACAGCAGTTCGATCAGATGGTGCTCCTAGTGATATTCCAGCCGGAGAGTATGTTGCTAATATAGATTCCAATGGAGCTATAACAAGCACAACAACCGACGTAGATAAGGGAATTAACTATGCGGAGTGCAAATTGCCAGAAAATATAATAGATAATCTTCGTGCTTCTGGCTATAACGAAAACTCTGCTTTCTTGTTTGAACTGTATACAAGGAAACAGTGCCCATTCTCTGCAACTCATCTCTCTAATACGACACCTCAATGAAAAATATAGGAATTTTCTCAGAAAGATAATACGGAAGAAGAATATCTATTCCGTACACAAAACGATAAAAACTACTACAAAGATAAATCCATGCTTTCAGAAAAAGAACAAGAATATCTAAAAGCCTTTCTGGCGCAGGCGGAGCTGGCAGAAATGACCCAAGCCGCAGATCTCATTAAAAATTGCGACATAACCTTCCAGATGGCCAAGACCCATAGTGTCTATGTCAAAGATTGGGAAAAAACCAAAGAACAGATGGAGGATAGGCTAGAAAGCAACCTGCTCCCTCCCGGAATAAGCGCTCTGCTATTCCAAGCTATGATTGATGGCTCAGAAAAATTAGTTCAAGAAAAACTGGCAATGATACGAACGGCGTTTCAGTTGAAATTTGGGGAATCAATCTATAACTATTTAGACAAGGACGGAAAAACGAAAAAACTCTTTGGGATATTCGGCTAAATAAGGGGTTGGGATTCCTTTTTGGGAGATATGAAATTTGAGATGCGTATATAGATTTTAATTAAAGACGGAAAGGAGACATACCTCGTAGGGTACATCTTGGCTTATGTTTTCTTTTTTCTTATAAAAAACCTCGAATAGTCTTAATTTGGAGGCAAAACAAGAGATGATAGATATATCTATTTCGGGATTATTTTCCGCGGTTTTTCAATAAAATGCGGATTTTGGTTATTTTGATATTTGTCGATACTTTCGCTCCCTAGAGAATATAATTTATACCTTAGTTGGGTCAGTAATCTGGGGGATGAACATATTAGGGCTAAGAAAGAGTATCTCTTCCCCCATTCTAGCAGTGCGAGCTGTATGAAGAAGTGAATATTCAATTTTTCTGTATCCACGATAGAGACTCTTTATCTCCTTCGCCGCATCATACGAAATAAGCCACTTCGCATTTCCTATCCCACCGATAGCTTCACGCACTTTTTCATGATCAGAGTAGTCATAACTATTTAAATATAGCGAGGGACCTTTTAAGTAATATGGAGGATCGAAGTAGAAGATAATATTTGGCGAATCATTCTTTTCGATTTGCCTTATCAAATCGAGTGCGTCGAGATTGAATAGATGTATCCGATCTTTATATTTAGCTATTGTACGTATTCTATTAATCAACTCTTTTTTATTGAAACGACAACCTATTTTATATTCCCCGGCCTGCTTAAAACCACCAATCATCCCTCCGTCTATAATACCTGATACATTCGTTCGATTAAGAAAGAAGGTCGAGTAACCAAGTTCAAAAAGTGACGCTTCTACTTTCTTTTGTTGCACTTCTCTACATTTCCGCCATGTTCTTTCATTGACCCTGGCATAGCGAATCTTGTTTATCAATTTGTCAGCGTCATAAAGCACGGTATGCCAAAATGCATATATAGATCTATCGCTGTCGTTTATTGTTACTTCTGATACATAACCCTCGAACAACAGATGTAGAGCAACTGAAGCCCCTCCTGCATATGGCTCCACATAATGTCCCTTTTGGTCCGTTATCCTATTCGTCTCGCAAAGCAAGGCAATAAACTTTGCGAGTCTATTTTTCCCCCCAGGATATCTCAGTGGTGAATAAAATCTCATCCTTTTTTCTTCTTTGGGTGTGTCTTTTCCAGCATAACACCAATAATGACAGACATTGTCATCGTCTGATCCATATTTGCTGAAGCTGTATATTTATGCGCACCGATATTTAAAAGCTTAACAAGCTTCTCTGGAGTATTCACCTCTTGAGTGGAGAGAGTGGTTTTTTGATCTTGAGAAAGCGCCTTCTTTGCCGCTTCGAAATGAGCAGGCACATAATCTTCGATCTTTTCATTAACAGCTGCCGATTCAACAATCAAACGAAGTGACATTCGTATAAGAGCGGGAAAACTCTTCGAAAGCCCGCTTTTTTTGTTGTGATAAAAGGAATACAAATCGACAATATCCCGATAGAGGTTATTAACATCTCCCGGCTTTAACGATAAGCATTTACCAAAAAAAATAGGGTCTTGACCGGTCACGCGCTGCGTTCGGCGGACTACCTGAGGAAATTCACAATTCACCATCTCAACTTTTTTATTACCATCAAAGACAGTAAGTATTTCCTTACTATCTGGATGTTTCTCCAATAATGCCTGCTTCAATGAACCCCTATGTTTGCGAGTTGTTATTTCTTTATCCTCAACAAGCAAGACAGCCTGTTCTAATATTTTTTCCTGCTCTTCGTCATTATAGCCAGAAACAAGCTTTCCGTTTTGCATACCGAAACCAATCTCCTTGAGATTCTTCTCGGTAAAAACCTCATCTCTTACAAAGCCCTGGTTAAGATCTGGGTGGGTACTAATAAGTTTCGTTTGCTCTTCAATAACAAGGAATAAGCTCTTGGGCTGCCCACGATGTTGATGTAAAAAGTACTCTCGCTGGAGAGTTCCCCATGATCCATTATTAACGTGTTTTCTTTCAATATTAGTAAGTGCCGTATCTTTATCGCACACATTACAGGGTATTTCTCGCAGCTCGCAAAGTTCCTTGGGACCATCGCTCTTTGGAAAAAGCTTATTCGTAAGCGATAGATAGAGCTTTTTATCTTGGAGATATTTGAGCACTGCGACACGGCGATTGCCATCAAACACAACGGGTATACCACTGAGATATACTACAGTAGGAATCTCACTGAAATCGTAATGAGAACCCATCTCATTCACCATTTTATCCAAATTCCAATCTTCAGAGTTATCATTAATAGCTCGTTTTATAATGTCAAAGTCAGTGCTCTCTGGGCTTATTGGATCACGTGGATTTTCCGACCATAATCGTAATGCACTGACTTTAATATTCTCGATCTTTTGTTGTGCCATGTTTTTAGATTCTTAAGAGTTGCTCAACACTTTTTTAATATCTCCGCTTCTTCATTCTAGATCAATAATATTTCTTTTTAATAACGGCTATATCATAAAACTTAAGTTGCTCGCCACCAGAAGGGCACTCTTTTGCGACCCCACGTTCGCATCTAAATGAAATTTTCTTTATTGGGACTCATAAGAAAATGATATCTCATTTTTTATGCAAATGGTATAAAAATTATCCACACACTGACATTTTTTAACCCCTTTTCCGAAAACCGAAAATGGCTTGCCCAAGAAGTTTTCATTCATTATTACGGCACCTAAACAAAATTGCCCCCTTGGCATTCCCTATTTAGTTATATCGCAAGGCTCCTTAATAAATAAAGTTC
>CAJAQL010000004.1 GCA_903944135.1 uncultured Parcubacteria group bacterium | reverse complement strand
CGCCGCGCAGCCGGGATCCAGGAGAAATTTCCTGAGAGTCCGGACGATGATTTTGAAAGGCTCTTAGAAATTCCCTGCGTTCAGATGGAATATTTTTCCTACGATGGTGCCGACGAAGAATGTCGCGACGGCAGTTCCGAGCATGAGCATCACGGCTTCTCCGAACTCATTCCAGAATTTCCGGTCAAAGACGATGGCGCCGTAAAAAGTGAATCCCGCAATCAATAGGATGCCTACGGATGTTGAGGTTGCGAACGCAACGAACATGGTTCGGATGAGAAAATAGGGGAGTGCCAGGCAGATGACGGAGCAGAGGTACGATATGCCGGTTGCGGCAGCCGAAATGAAGGGCGATTTTTCGAGATCCTGTTTTGCCTGGAGGTATGATGCGGATGCCATGGAGATCGCTGCCGCGAATCCGACGATGACGCCCGAAACTCCGGCGATGAGCGTTGATCCCGTGACGCCAAGGAACCCGGCGTGAGTTCCGGTGATTTCCACGATCGCGTCCGCGAGTCCGAGAACGATGAATCCGATATAAGCGATGCGTTTTTCCTTGAGCTGTGCAATGAGCGTCTGTTCGTGCGATTGCTCGTCATCGATGATCGCGAGCAGCTGTGCTTTTCTGTCGTCGGGGATCGTGGATAATATGGCGCGGTAGGTCGCGACGGAATCCTTTTCGTGGGACTCTGCGAATTTCGTGATGAACGTGATGCCGAGGATATCGCGGAGCAGGATGGTTCCCCAGACAGCGTGCCGTTCCGGCTTTATGTCCGGGTTGCCGGCAAGATCTCTCCAGAAAAGATAATGGCCGTGTTCCTGCATTGAAAGCTTCTCAAGCGCGGCTTTGTTCTCGGGATTCTTTTCCCGTCGCGCAAGCTCCCGATAGACCACGCATTCCGTCAGTTCGTTTTTCGCGTTGTTCAAATAAAGTTCACGATTATCCATGAGAGTAATTATATGGCAAACATCTTTTTTAAATAAGTTCAAAACTTTTCAACATCTGACTTTTGCTTTCCGAAAATCACAAAACTCAGCTATGTTTTGTGATTTTCTATGAACGGAGAGTTTCTTTTCCGAAAGATTGAATCTAGCAGATATGGAACTATTGTTCTAAGGGGTTCGTCTTCGCATACCCTTAAAACAATAGTTCCATATCTGGCTTATCTTCTGGAAAACTGGAAACTCGAAGTTGTCGGGCCGCCGGGAATCGAACCCGGTCTAAACGCACCCCATGCGCTCGTACTACCGGTATACTACGGCCCGTCTTCGCTGAAGCTTCGGCGGGCAAGCCCACCATTTCGCGTATAGATGATACCACTAAAAAAACGAACTGATAAGTTCGTTTTTTTACTATACCGTAGCTTTCGCTTCCTTCACTGCTTTGACTCTTGGCATCTTGTGCTGGGTCTTGATGCAACCGGTGCACATTTTCACCCGTTTACCATCAACAATGCCCCACTGAAGATTGGGGTATTTTCTGGACCAGTTCGTAGGATTGTATTTTCCGCGGAGCTTGATCCTGTGTCCAACCATCTTGGACGCCTTGGTGCATACTTCACATTGTCTCATGGGGGAAAGTATATTATGAAACGAAGATTTTAGCAAGAGCTTGCTCTTCTGTCGTCCCCGCGCAGGCGGGGATCCAGGTTCCGGTGATTGTTTCCCATGTCCATTCCTGGGCAGGCAAACAAGAGGTGCTTTAATCCAGGCTCACCTTCAATTTCTTGGACTTCTTCTTGTTCACTTTCGGAAGTCGGACCGTAAGAATGCCGTTCTTGAAGGTGACGTTTGCGCCTTCGGGATCAACTTCCTGGGGAAGGATGATGGAGCGGGCGAAACGGCCCCAATAGCATTCCTGATAGAGATAATCCTCGTCGTTCACTTCTTTCTCCCGTTGCCGCGATCCCCGGATCGAGATCGAATCGGCGGTTACCTGGATGTCGATGTTCTCCGGTCGAACGCCCGCGATCGCCGATTCGACAACGATGTCGTTTTCGGTTTGGTAGACATCAACGGTAAGCTGACCCTCCGGTTCGCTGTCGTCCCACGCCACGACGGAATCCTTTGATTCGATGATCTTTGGTTTTGCCATCTTCGGTTTGGCGGCCATTACTGCCCCGGCATCGGTTGCGGCTCTCGTGAGCTCAACCTCGTACGATTCATTAGGATCTGATTCTGTTCCGGCGAGCTTCTCGAAAAATTTTTCTTCTGAAACATCCATAATTTTTTTGTTAGTTTATCATTTTGTGTCCTTGGATATTTCCCGTCGCCTCGTTAAAAGAACGGGATTCGGGGAAAGGGACAATTTTTATTCGACTTGTTCCGGCGTCGCTTTTAGTTTTTCGAAATCGCTTAATACGAAGAAACCAAGAAGCGTAAGAAAGATAAGTGCATACGTGAAACTTCCATAGTTCAGTATAAGCAAATTAAAGAAGGCGTGCAATACGGCGGCGATCACGAGTCCCATGGTGAGATAGCGTTTCACCTTACCCCGGAGGACGCCGAGAGCCCAATGATAGCCGACGATTCCGGAGGTGAGGGAATGAAGGAGCGTCGCCCCGACGAAGCGGAGCGAAAGCGCTTCGGCGAAACTTGCGACAAAGGAGCTTGTTGTCGCGCCATGGGCCGTGAGCAGGAAGGTCGTGAGCGCCCCGACGTTTTCGAGCGTCGCAAAACCGAGCGCCGCCACGATGAGATAGATCATGAGGTCGACGGGATCTCGCGCGATCCTGCTTTTTCCGATGACGAGGTAGGCCGCGGAAAATTTCATGGTTTCTTCAATGAGCGCGAAGATGCCGAGCGCCGCGATCGAGAATTCACTGATGCCGAAGCCCGATGCGGCGGTGGTCACGAGGCCTTCAAAGACGACGGCGATGAGGCCGAATGCGATGCCTGCCGCGAACGCAAAAAGAATGAGCCATCTCGGCTCCGGATGGGTTTCCTCTTCTTTTACATAAAAGATGAGCCACGCGAATCCCGGAAGAAATCCGAGGACAAGAGAGATAAGCGGGATGAAAGCCATAATATTATTCTAATATTCTAACATGAAACGCCGAATCAGGAACCGTTACCTTTCTGAGGGTGGATTTTCGGAATTATTGAGGTTCGACGCCGGTCACCCAAAATGAGGTATACTATATATTATGGATAAACAAGCTGAGCTTGAGAAACTTGAGGCCGAAATGGCGGCGGATGTTACGTTGCCGCTCCGCGAATCGAACCTCGTTTTTGGCGAGGGGAACATAGACTGCGAAGTGATGTTCGTCGGTGAGGCGCCGGGCCAGAACGAAGACCGTCTGAAGCGGCCGTTCGTCGGTCGCGGCGGGCAGCTCCTCGATCGCATGATACAGAGCATCGGTTGGCAGCGCGCGGACGTGTATATCACGAATATCGTGAAGCGCCGGCCGCCGGATAACCGCGATCCGAGTCCCGAAGAGATCGCCGCTTACCGTCCGTACCTTGCGCGGCAGATCGAGATCATAAACCCGAAGGCTATCGCGACGCTCGGCCGATTTTCAATGAATTACTTTTTGCCATTGGCGAAGATCACCCGCGATAGGGGACGTGGTTTTTTGGTGGATGGCCGTCTTATTTTCCCCTTGCTTCATCCTGCCGCCGCGCTGCGTTCGACCCAGATGATGCAGATGCTTGAGGAGGATTTCAAGAAACTGCCGGCGGTCGTTCGCGGCGAGATCACCGCGGAACTTCCGCCGTCGATCGTGATCGCTCCGGCGCGGAAGGAGGAAAAACCTGAGAAATCGAAACAGAGCAAGCTGTTCTGAGATCATCGGAATTGAATTTTTGTCGTGGTCCGGTTTAGCCGGATCATCCGTGCTTTTTTGTCATCCTCCGCTTTTTTCAGTCATCCTCCGCGCAGGCGGAGGACCCGTGCTCCCGTTCTTGCCTTTTGTCGTAAACCTCGGTGAGTATCCGGACATATCTCCGGATCCCCGTTTTCACTGAGCGGCAAATTTTTTAACGTGCAGGTATTCCGTGCTACAATGAAATCATGGATGACTTCGCTGTAGGATATCTTCTCCATAGATTTTTTTACCGTATTTTGAGCTTCTTTCGTCATTGGTATGTGGGCGGATCGCGCATGATAGCCCATACTTTCTTATCGACACTCGAGAACATTGATCAATCGCTTGCGATAAAAATAACGCTTGAGCATTTCTTCGAGCCGCTCTATAAGGATTATTCGATAATCGGCAGGATACTTGGCGTTATTTTCCGCTTGGCCAGGGTGGCGATCGGTGTCGTTGTCTATTTTGTCATCGCGGTTTGTTTCGCGATCGCGTATTTGGCGTGGCTAGCGGTGCCGCCCGCGCTCCTTTATTTCTCCGTAAGAAAAATATGATCATGGATAAACCTTCTTCAAAAAATCCAACAGAAGACGCCACGGTCATCTTCAACGATCCGCGGTTCAGGATGACGATCGGCGGCCGATTGCTGATCCGTGTCGTTGCGTGTGTTTTCTACATTTTCCTGCTTGCGGTCACTGTGACGCTCTTCATTTCCGGAACCTCGCGTTTTGCGATATTCGGAATATTCCTCGTACTGGTGCTGACGGATCGGGCGATGCATCGCACCGAGGGCGATGTGCCGATCTCCGAAATGCCGTCCGTGGGACAGATCAACGTTGCACAGGCATTTGGAGGCGCCGCCTCTGCGGTCATGGAGCGCGCGTTCGATAAGAGTTTGCTGACGCGGCGGAATTTTTATCTCGAGGCGACGAGCCGCATTTTGGATGTTCCGGGCATCGCCGAAGGTCTGCGCCGGCTCGACGTACCGCCCGAAGAATTCAAAGATAAACTCGAAGATCTTCTTACAAGCAGCCAGTTGCCCCGAACTTCGCCTGACGGTACGAAGATCCCCGATAAGGATTTCCGCGCCGCAACGCTCGCATCAGTGGGAGCCCTTGCGATTTCCGCATTCGAGGAAGCGAAAGCTGCCGGACATGAATCCGTGGAGCCATCGGATCTTTTTTCCGCGATGGTCGGCATAAAAGATGGTTTCATGGACCGGCTATCCAATCTTTTTTCGATCGAACCGGGTGATCTGAAGCGGGCGCTCATTTTAAGCTCGGCCACCCGTAGATTGCACCGCTTGCCGCGGGTATTGGGCGGTTTTGCGCCGGTTTTGCGGAGGGGGATCCGCCATCGCGTCATCAATCGCGCATGGACGTCGCGGCCAACGCCGACCTTGGACCGTTATGGCACCGATTTTACGGACCTTGCAAGGGAATCGCAGGCTGGCTTTATGGTGGGGCATGCCGAGGAATACGAAAAGCTGATCGAAGCATTGGCGCGGCCGATGAATCCGAATGCTTTGCTCGTGGGGGAGGCGGGTATCGGAAAGGAAACGATCATTGAACATCTTGCTTTCAGGCTTATTAAAGATGAAGTGCCGAAAGCGCTCTTTGATAAACGTTTGGTTTCCATTGAGATCCAGAATCTTGTTGCGGGCGCCGGGCCGCAGGATGTCGGCACGCGTATCGCGAATGTGGTCGAGGAAATTGTTGCGGCGGGGAACATCATCCTTTATATCCCCGATATCCACAACCTCGTGAAGTCGTCGGGTACGGCCTTCCTTACGGCCGCCGATGCGCTGATGCCCATTATAGAGAGCAATGCGTTTCCGGTGCTCGGCACGTCGTATCCGCGGGAGTTCAAGCAGTTCATCGAATCGCGCAGTGATTTTGCGGGAGCGTTCGAGATCATTCCGGTGAACGAGATCAGTATTCCCGAAGCGGAAACGGTGCTGGCATATGAAAGCTTGATCCTTGAAGGCAGGAGCGACATTACGATCAGCTTCGGTGCGATCAAGCGTGCGACGGTGCTGGCGAAAAAATATTTCACCGATAAATTCCTGCCATCAAGCGCGGAGGAGCTTTTGAAGGGTGCGATGGTTGCCGCCGAGGAGCGCGGCGAGAAAACGCTCGGGCCGGATCTCGTCACGTCGGTTGCGGAAGCGAAGGTGCATATCCCGCTCCACGAGGCGGATGCGGGCGAAACGGAAAAATTGCTCCACGTAGAGGATGCTATTCATGAGCGCTTGATAGGCCAGGATGAGGCGGTGACGGCCATTGCGGAAGCCTTGCGGGAATATCGGAGCGGCCTTGCGCGAAAAGGAGGCCCCATCGCAAGCTTCCTTTTCGTGGGGCCGACCGGCGTCGGTAAAACGGAACTTGCGAAGATCCTTGCGGATATCCAATTTGGTTCGGAAAAGATGATGGTTCGTTTCGATATGACGGAATATCAGAACCAGGAAAGCTTCATTCGTTTCATCGGTTCGCCTGATGGTCAGACGCCCGGCGTGCTTACGGAAGCGATCCGCGAGAAGCCGTACAGCCTGATCCTGCTCGACGAGTTCGAAAAAGCGTTCCCGGACATCCTGAATCTTTTCCTTCAGGTTCTGGATGATGGGCGGCTGACCGATAATTTGGGCCGCACCGTCGACTTCACGAACACTATTATTATCGCGACCTCGAATGCCCATTCGGATATTATCAACGACGCGCTGAGTAAAGGGGAGAAGATGGCGGATATTGCGGATTATCTGAAGACCCGCCTTACGGATGTTTTCAAACCGGAGCTCTTGAACCGGTTTTCAAGGATCATCGTGTTCCGGAATCTGACGCCGGCGGATCTGGAGAAGATCGTCATTCTGAATCTTCAGGAGCTTGGCGATACCGTGAAAGAGCAGGGCATTGTCCTTGATTTCGATCCTTCCGCGATCACGGAGATCGTGAAGCTTGGCTATGATCCGGCGTTCGGCGCGCGGCCCCTTCGCCGTACGATCGACGAAAAGATAAAAGCGCCGCTCGCATCCGCGATCCTCGGCAAGACCATCGCGAAAGGCGATCGTGCAAAGCTTGTCTATCAGAACGACGCCTTTACCTTCATCCCGGAAAAATAGATCTGTCGTTCTTCGCTTTTTTATTTACTCTGTCGTCCCCGCGGAGGCGGGGGACCCCATGCTTTTTCCCTTTCCAGAGTTTTTTCTTATGTCGTGGTCCGCGCAGGCGGACCATCCGTGCTTCCTTTTTTCCGTCATCTTTTCATGATTCTCTTTGTCGTCCCCGCGCAGGCGGGGATCCGTGCTTTTCTTATATTTCTTAAAATTCATCCGACAGATCTTTCCATAATGGATTTTCTGTTTTGATAAGTCGTATCTTCCATGCTCGGTTCCAATGTTTTAGTTGTTTTTCTCTTTTTATAGCTTCGTATGGCGTCATGTAGGTTTCATAATAGACGAGGCGGTGTATTTGATATTTTTTAGTAAAACCATCAACAGCATTGTTTTTGTGTTCCTCGATGCGGCGAAAAATATTGTTTGTGATTCCAATATAAAGCAATCCCCCAGGATGGTCTGCCATTATATAGACATACCAAGATTTATCCATAACGAAATGGTAAAAGAAAATGAATTAAAAATTTATTAAAAGCACGTTTTGTTTTTCCGTCATCCTCCGCAATTTTTTTGTCATCCTCCGCGCAGGCGGAGGATCTGTGCTCCCTATCTTTTTTAAAAGCACGGATCGTCCGACTAAATCGGACGATGACGGAAATTGTTTGTTTTATTTTCTTATTCGTCATTCTTCATGCCTCTTTTTCCGTCATCCTCCGCGACCCTTTAGTCATCCTCCGCGTAGGCGGGGGACCCGTGCTTTTATCCTCTATTGCTGTCACCCTTCTCTTCTGTCATGGTCCAGGCAACGGGACCATCCGTGCTCCCTGCTCTTGCAAGAACAAGGCAGATGTTGACTCTTCTCCTGTGCCGTATTACTATTTTCCGTAATGTTCGAATCCGGCAAAAAGGGCTATGCGGCAAAAAAAGCTTACGAGATTGCGTATGCGCTTTTCCGTATATCGGCAAAGATTGCCGAATCAGGCGTCAAGGATAGGCTTGAATCCCAGGCTATGGATCTCTTGATATCGGCAAATGCCGAAGAATACGGCAATGCGGCAAAAACGATTGCCGCAATCGACGCTCTCGTGAAGTTTTCCGTGGACCTGAATATGATCAGCATCGCGAACGGGGATGTTCTTCTTCGCGAGATAGCCGTCATGAATGATGCCATTATCGAATGCATTGACCAGAGTGATGAAGTTGATGCTTCAAAATTTTTCTCTCCCTCCATTGTTCCCGCGACTCGCGGTGAGGGTCATCGAACCGAGGCGGGAACCCAGGACATCCGTCCTTCTAAGCATGGATCCTTTTTTTCCCGCTCGCGCATTTCTCCCGTAGTCCCTGCAGCTTCTTCCGTCGTTCCCGTGAAAACGGGAACCCAGGTTTCTGTTCCTTCCGTCATCCCGGCGAAAGCCGAAAACCAGGAACAGGAACCCTCCGTTATTCCCGCACGGGCGGGAGTCCAGGAGGAAGCCGACCCTTCCGTCGCCCTTCCCGATTCCTCTGTCATCGTCCCGGAAGAGGGACGACCCGTGCTTCCGTCTTTCCCTATGACTTCCGAATCAGGTAATGCCACCAGCGTCATAAAATCCGGCAATCGCAAGATAGCCATCTTGGATAAGATCCGGCAATCCGGCAATTGCAAATTAAGAGAGATTCAGGAGATTTTGCCGGATTGCAGTGAGCGTACGATTCGTTACGATCTTGAAGAACTTATCGAACGTAATCTCGTTGAGCGCATCGGTTCCGGCGGTCCCGCCGTTTCCTATAAAATCCGGCAATTCGTATAAAGTTTTGTCGTCCCCGCGCAGGCGGGAATCCAGAGTCGTATAAAATATCGAAGTTCGACTTCGATAAATTAACCCGTGCTTTCTTCATTCGGCAATCCGGCAATTGCCGGATTCTTCATAGTAGGTGGAACGCTTTCTGTCATCCCGGCGAAGGCCGGGACCCAGGTTTATCTT
>CAJAQL010000003.1 GCA_903944135.1 uncultured Parcubacteria group bacterium | reverse complement strand
TATTTCAATACTTTTCTCCTTGCTATTGCTACGCCGCTCTGCGGTATCATGGTTGTCTGGGGCGGATTTCAGATGATGACCGCCGGAGGCAATCCTGAAAAGTTCTCAGAGGGAAAGAAAACATTACTTTATGCTGCCGTCGGATTTGTCGTGGTTATTTTTGCTTCGAGCGTTACCTATATCATAAAAAGCGTTTTTACCGGCTCGTAATACCATGTTGCGTCAAGCATTGCGAGGAACCTGTAGCTTATTGAATCGAGCATCGAGAGGAATCCCTGCCGTACTTATTCTGTCTGTGGCGACAGCCGCGCCTGCTTTCGCTGCAACCTTAACCATGCAGAATACGAGTGATGTTGTTACTAATTTATGTGGAATCCTTAATTGGATGTTTTGGATATCGCTTTGCGTATCCATTATAATGGTTTTATACGCTGCCTATCTCTATGTCTTTGCCCAAGATGATGCCGAACAGGTGACGACGGCAAAAAGGGCAATATTTTATGCCGCCATAGGTATTATCGTCGCTCTTGCCGCGAAAGGTTTTCCGTCGCTCGTAGGAAGCGTATTCGGACAATCGGTCAGTACCTGTTGAAATCGAAGGAGAAAAACGATATATAATTTTTAACCTTTCTTGATTTCGCGCGATGTATGATATAATTCGTGTACAAAGGGTCGAAAATAAAAATAGCCCCAAGAACTAATGAAACAAAAGTTAATGTATATGGCAAGATATTCGGCCCCGCTTTCCCTGTTCGGTTGGATGGTTGCGGGAATCGCAAATGCGGCCACTCCTGCGCCAGTGATCGTGAGCGACGTGAATAATCTGGGAACGGGCCTTTTTTGCCCAATTGAGGATTGGATGTTTTGGATTTTGCTCGCCGTCGCGATTATTATGATATTTTGGGCTGCATATCTTTATGTAACGGCCGGAGATGATACGGAAAAGGTGCATAAAGGAACAAGGACGATAACCTACGCCGCAGTTGCAATCATTGTCGCTCTTCTTGCGAAAGGTTTTCCGCTTCTCGTTGGCAGTCTTTATGGTCAAGGAAGTATGACATCCCCATTAGCTTGCCCGTAGCCGATTTATAAAAAATGAAAAAGGTCGAATAATTTCACTAAAATCATGAATAAATTAAAACAGTTCGCATTGAATTTTGGAATTCCGGTTGTGTCTTTGGCTTTGCCGCTTTTGGCGGCCGCACAGGTACCGGGTGCTCCGGTTTCAGCGCCGAATTCCAATATCAACAGTATTAACGCAGTCGGTACGTCGCTCTGTACAATCACTAATTGGCTCTTCTATTTCCTTATTCTTTTGGCAGTTATCTTTATCATCGTCGCAGCATTCAAGTATTTGACAGCTGCAGGTGATCCGGAAAAGGTGAAGGGAGCAAGCCATGAGCTTTTGTATGCGGCAATCGCCATCGTTGTTGGAATTTTGGCAAAAGCCGTTCCGGGCTTAGTGGGAAGCGTTATTGGCAGCAGCATTTCGACCGGCTGCTAGTTTCTGTTTTTTGGATTGTTTTCAAAAGCTCCTTCGCTTCAGCGAGGGAGCTTTTGTTTGACGTCTCGATTTAAAGTTTTTAGACTTTGCCGTACACTATGAGAGTCGCCGGGGTGGCGAAATTGGCAGACGCACAAGGTTTAGGGCCTTGCGGGAGCAATCCCATGGGAGTTCAACCCTCCCCCCCGGCACCGTAAGGAAAGAAGGCGCGAAATAGAAAGAACTGTGTTATACTGAAACCTGTTAAAATCATTCTCTATGTCACGTTTTTGGAAAAATATTCTATGGGCGATCGTAACATTGCTTTTTATTGCATTTCTTTTTTCGCTGTTCGCCGAGCCGGCAAAGGCGCCTACGACATTAAATCTGAACCAGCTTGTCGATAAGATCAACGCCGGTCAAGTGACGCAGATCAAGGTAAATGGCAATGATCTTGCTGTCGCCATGAAGGATGGTTCGCAGGCTGTCGCGGAAAAGGAAACAGAGAGCGGCATTTCGGAGACGCTGAAAAATTTGAACGTCAGTTCGACGGCGCTTGCGGGCGTTGATCTCGAGGTGCAGAACCAGACTGGATGGGATTATTGGATGAGCTTGCTCTTACCGACCATTTTACCGTTGCTTCTTCTTGCGGCGATCTTCTGGTTCATGTTTCGGTCGGCGAAGTCAGGTGCTAATCAAGCGTTCAATTTTGGGCGCTCAAACCTCCGTCTTTCCACGTTTAAAGATCGTGTCACTTTTAAAGATGTCGCTGGTCTCAAGGAGGCGAAAGAAGAATTGATCGAAGTTGTTGATTTCTTAAAAAATCCTAAAAAGTTCCTGGACCTCGGCGCACGTATTCCACGGGGGATTTTGCTCATGGGACCTCCGGGAACGGGAAAAACATTGGTCGCTCGCGCGGTCGCTGGCGAAAGCAACGTGCCATTCTTCTATATCTCAGCCTCGGAGTTCGTTGAAATGTTTGTGGGTGTTGGCGCATCGCGTACGCGGGATGCGTTCATGACAGCGAAACGGGCAGCTCCTTCGATATTGTTTATTGATGAGATTGACGCGGTGGGTCGTCAGCGTGGCGCCGGGATGGGAGGAGGAAACGACGAGCGTGAACAGACCCTGAACCAGATCCTCGTTGAAATGGATGGCTTTGATCGCGACACGCGGGTCATCGTCCTTGCGGCTACCAATCGTCCCGACATTCTTGATCCGGCATTGATGCGACCGGGACGTTTTGATCGCCGCGTGGTACTCGATCTTCCTGATCTGAACGATCGCGAGTCGATTCTGAAGATCCATGCCGAAGGTAAAGTCCTTGATAAAGGCATCGATCTACGGAAGGTTGCCCAGCGAACGCCAGGGTTCTCGGGCGCCGATCTCGCGAACTTAATGAACGAAGGAGCGTTGATTGCCGCACGCGAAAACCAGAAACTGATTCGACAGGAGGATCTCTTCAATGCGGCTGATAAGGTTTTGCTCGGGCCGGAGCGGAAGAGCCGCATGATATCGCAAAAGGAAAAAGAGATGACAGCATATCACGAAGGTGGTCATGCGCTTGTTGCGGTTGCGCTCAAAGATGCCGATCCGATACAGAAGGTTTCTATCATCAGCCGCGGCTATGCGGGTGGTTTTACCATGAAATTACCGACCGAAGATCGACATCTTAAAACGCGCACGCAGTTTCTTGCCGATCTTGCCATGATGATGGGGGGTTATGCTTCGGAAAAGCTCATTTTTGGTGATGTCTCGACCGGCGCATCCAGTGATCTGAAGCAAGCATCGGAACTTGCTCGACAGCTCGTCACAAAATATGGCATGAGCGACCTCGGGCCGATTACGTTCGGAAAGAGCGAAGACATGATCTTCCTTGGCCGCGAGATGACCTCGGAGCGCGATTATTCCGAAGAAGTCGCCTCAGAGATTGATGCCCAGGTGCATGACTTTTTGATGAACGCTTATGAAACTGCGGAAAAAATATTGAAGACCCATAAACCGGTACTGAAAAAAATCGCCGAAGCGCTCATTGAAAAAGAAACGCTTGAGCAGGATGATTTCTACGCCGTAGTGAAGCCATTCAGGATAAAACCGATATAAAATCATCGAGATACAATCTCGATGATTTTATAAATTTTTATCGCCCTCGCGGAGATGGGGATCCATGAAAAATGATCTAGGTTTCCGCTTTTACTGGAACGATCGGTATATTTTTAGAATTCCACGGTGATTTTTCCTTGTATTCCGCCCTGAAAAGGATGTTTTATTTCACGCATTTCCGTTGCGAGATCGGCACGATCGATGAATTCCTTTGGCGCGCCGCGGCCGGAAAGAATAAGAATACGGTCTTCCGGAAAATCGGAGATTGCATCAAGCACTTCTTGTGCGCTAAGAAGGCCAAGCGAAACGGCGACGTTGATTTCATCAAGGACGATAAGATGCCACATTCCGGATTTTTGTTCCGTGATAAAAGCTTCAAGCCCTTTTCGTGCTGCGGCCTTATGATTTTCCAAAGGAAGTTTATCGTCCAAAATGCCGACAAAACCAAGCCCCATCTTGCGGATGTCGAATGAGTTCTTTGGTACGCCGAACTTTTTAGAGAATTCATCTTCGCCCGAGATCCATGGGCCTTTGATGAATTGGATCATGAGCGCCGTTTTGCCGCGTCCTAAAACGCGCATCATTTGGCCGAGTGATGCCGTGGTTTTCCCCTTCCCGTTGCCGGTAAAAACAATGATCATAAATGATTCTTCATAGTATAACAAAAAAGAAAGAGATCGTTTCAAGACTGGCAAGGAGCCGAAAATTAAAGTAATATATTTGAACGATGCGCCCGTAGCTCAATTGGCAGAGCCGTCGTCTTAAAATCAGGAGGGAGAAAACTATAGAAACGCATGGACGCGTAGCTCAATTGGCAGAGCCGTCGTCTTATACACGACTGGTTGTAGGTTCGAGTCCTACCGCGTCCACACCCTTTTATTATAAACACTTGCATTTTTTATACGGCAGCGCTATCCTAAAATAGTTAAGGAACATAACTATTTCATTCGTAAATGAAAAAAGAAAAAAAGGATAGAATCGGTAAATCAGCCGGTTTTCCGGCTATTTTTTTTGCCATCGGACGCCGGCTGCGCGAGGAGGCAAAGGAAAACATGAAGAAAAACACGGCATTGAATATGCAGTGCACCTTCGGCAGTTTTGCCGTTTTGCATTATGTTGATGAGTGCGGTACGCCGTCCATGCGGGATATTGCCCGAAATCTTTTCATTACGCCGCCTGCGGTAACGCTCCTGATCGACGGCATGGCAAAGAATAAATTACTTTTGCGCATGGTTGATCCGGACGATCGCCGAACGGTGCATATCAAGCTTACTCCGCGCGGAAAAAAACTTTTAAAGCAGGGAAAGAACCATCAGGGTATGATCTTGGAAAAAGTTTTCTCGGTGCTCGATAGGCGCGAAAGATTACAATTGATGACTTTGCTTGAAAAGGTGGCGACGGCAGGTCTAAAAAAGAAACAATCATTTTAAAAATCTCATGAAACTTATGCATGTCAACAAAAAGATATTGCCTTGGATTGCCGGTGGCGTGTTCGCGATAGCGCTCATTGCCATTGGTGTCGCGTGGTACGTGAAGACGAGCGGGGCGCCTTCATTCGATACAATTGCGGCAACTCGCGGCAATGCGATCTCATCGCTCAATGAATCCGGCAATGTGCTCGCCGAAAACAGCGTCGATCTTTCCTTCGAAGAAGGGGGACAAATTGCATCGGTTGACGTACAGGAGGGCGATGCTGTTACCTCGGGCGCGGTGCTCGCGCGGCTTGATAGCTCGTCGCTCCAGGCCGCGGTCCAGCAGGCGAACGCCGCACTGGCGGCAGCGCAGGCAAACCTTGATAATCTTACGAATGGTACCCGACCGGAGCAGTTGCAGATCGATCAAAACGGTGTTTCAAGCGCGCAATCGGCAGTTGATTCCGCATTGGCATCACTTGATGCGAGCAATGGCAGCGCATATGCCGCAGCCGACGACGCCATCCGCAATCAAACGGATAATTTATTCAGCAATCCGCAATATAACAATCCGGAATTTTTGGTCGCGCTGAGCGATTCACAGGCGAAGATAAATATAGAATCGAAACGGGTAGAGCTTCAATCGGTGTTCAATGCTTGGTATGCGTCCATGAGTGCAACAAGCTCCGATCCGGTGGCGGAGTCGGATATTGCAAGCGCCAATTTGAAAACGGTGAAATCCTATCTTGATGAACTTGCGGTTTATGTCAATAATGCGACACCGGATTCTTCGGTGCCTGCGGTAACGCTCGCTGCTTATCGTGCGGATATCGTAACGGCACGCGGCGAGGTTGTTCAGGCAATCGCAGGACTTACAGTTTCGGAAAATGCGCTTTCAAGCGCACAGGCAGATTTGAAGGTTGCGCAAAGCGAGCTTTCTCTCGCAGAAGCGGGCGCAACACAACAGCAGATAGAGGCGCAGAAAGCCGTTGTTGCCGAAGCACAGGCGGCGGTTTCGAGCGCCGAAGTCGCGCTTGATCACGCGACGCTTACGGCGCCATTTTCCGGAACGGTGCGCAATCTTACGGCGAAGATCGGCATGGTTGTCAGCCCGGGAACGCCGGTCGTTTCCGTTACGAATGACATAGGATTGAAGATCGAGATTTATGTATCGCAATCGGATATCGCAAAAATAAAGGAAGGCGACGCGGCGAATGTGACGCTTGATGCGTACGGCAACGATACGGTATTTCCGGCAACAGTGACCACTATCGATGCCGCGGGGACGGAAGTGAATGGATCGCTCGCGTATAAAGTAACATTGCATTTCATAAGTGCGGATGACCGGATCAAGGCGGGCATGACAGCGGCTGTTCATATTAAGACAGCGGAACATGATAATGTGGTTGAGGTTCCGAGCAAGTCGATCATTTCCGATAACGATCAGAATTTTGTCATGGTTCAGAACGGCAATGCGCTTGAGAAAAAAGAAGTGACCGTGGGTATCTCGGGAGATGATGGCATGACCGAGATAGTGTCCGGTCTCTCGGTGGGCGATCGTATCAATAACTTCTAAAAATATGGCTGAAGAAATAAAAAATCAAAAGGAGCTTGCGGGAAAAGAAACAGCACCTCATGCGCATCGCCGGCGGGTCATGGTGATCATAGGGTTCGTTGTTGCATTTGCTGTGGTTTTGGGCGGCGGGGCATATTGGTATGTTTCATCCCGAACGGTTTATATTGATCAATCGGTCATATCGGGAACCTTGATAAATCTCTCGCCACAGAACGCAGATATCCTGAATCAAATATTTGTGAAGGTCGGGGATACGGTCGTGGAAGATCAACCGGTAGCGCGCGTGGGAGACGAGGTCGTGGAAGCAAAGACCGCGGGCATTGTTACTGCGGTGAGCGATGATGTCGGCCAGCTCGTGAGTCCGGCCGCAGGAAGCTATGTGGTGCAGATGATCGATCCGTCTGATCTTCGCGTTGTCGGCCATCTCGACGAGAACAAAGGTTTGTCAAAAATCGCCGTGGGCGATCCGGCGACCTTTACGGTTGATGCGTTTGGATCGAAAAGCTATCAGGGCGTTGTTGATGAGATAAGCGAAACGTCGCGCGCGAGCGACGTGGTCTTCAACGTTTCCGATGAACGGCCAACCAATGAGTTCGATGTTAAAGTCCGGTTTGATCCCGAGAAATATCCGGAGCTCAAAAACGGCATGTCCGCGAAGATCTGGGTTTATGTAAAATAGTTTGTTATGACCGAAACGCAGATAGCGACAATCCCTGCGCCATCGGCACGGGAAAATAAGATGCGATGGTGGGTGCTTATCACGGTGATTTTCGGCACTTTTTTGGGCGGCATGGATCAGACGGTGGTTGGTCTCGCTCTGCCGAAGATGATCAGTGCTTTTTCGATCAGCGTTTCCGATGCTGCGTGGATCTCAACGGCTTATATTCTGGCAGCTGCGGTATTTGTGCCGATCTGGGGAAAGCTCGGTGATACAGCCGGCAGGAAGAAGATATATCTCATCGGTTTCATCGGATTCACGGTCGCATCGGGGCTATGTGCGCTTGCGTGGAATCTGTCGTCGATGATCGTTTTCCGCGTCATTCAGGGGTTGGCGGTCTCCGCGGATTATCCGACGGCCATGGCTATCATCGCGTTCACATTCAAGGACCTCAAAGAGCGAGCGCAGGCTCTCGGTATCTGGTCGGGTGCGTTCGCAATGTCGGCGGTTTTTGGGCCGCTCGTGGGAGGTCCGCTGATCGACAATTTCAACTGGCGCATGGTGTTCATTATTAATATCCCGCTTGGTATCATCGGTCTTCTTCTTGCCATTTTCTTCATTGATGAATCGGTCGGCGAGGCGCGTGAAGCGCATTTCGATTGGTGGGGATCAGGAGCGCTTGCGACAGCGCTTTTTTCCCTGGTGCTTGTTCTCGATCGTGGACAGACATGGGGATGGTCATCGACCGCGAGCATCATTTCCTATATTACGACGATCGTGTTCGGGATCATTTTCGTTCTTATTGAACAACGCACCGCGGAACCGGTCGTCGATCTTCGGCTTTTTAAAAACAGCACCTTTACCAATACGCTCTCGAATAACTTCGTCGTATTTATGGGAATGATGGGAAGCATGTTTTTGATCCCGGTTTTTGCGGAAACCTATTTGGGCTATGGCGCCACAAAGACCGGTTATTTGTTCATCCCGATGGCTGCGGCCATGATGATGGCCGCTATTATCGGGGGCAGGCTTGTCGGCAAGATCAGGGCGAACTATATTATTTTCGCGAGCACCCTAGTGGCCGCGTTCGGAATAAGTATTTTTTCCGCGATTGATGCGCGTATGACGGCTTGGGATCTGATGTGGCCATTGGCTTTGATGGCGTTCGGCATGGGGTTTGGGATGTCGCAGCGAACCAGTTTGGTCGCGTTGGTTACACCGCCAGATAAGACTGGCGAAGCCTCGGCGATCCTTGCTCTGGTGCGCAACATCGCTGGAGCGTTTGGTACGGCGCTTTCTGCGACGATACTCGATAATGCCGTGAACGCCGCAGTTCTCCGCGTTGCCGAAAACAGTGCCCTCCAAGGCGCCGCCTCAATGACTGAAGCGTTCGTCGGCCTCATTATCCTAAAGGCGCAAATCGTGGGTTATGCGACCGTTTTCCGCACCTCAGCCATCGTGGTCGCTATCGGTGCCGTTGGAGCATTGTGGATCAAAATTCCAAAGCAACGTCTGGCAAGCGGCGAGCTGGTTGATGCGGATTAGAGAGCCTACTTTTTAAGATAGATTCTCCGTTTTTGTCGCGGTCCGCAGAGGCGGACCATCTGTGCTTCCGATATTTTTTATAAAGTACGGCCTGCGTTTTTGCGGAGAATGATAGAAGGACGGGTTAAAGCGACAGAAAGAGATCTCTATCGCGCGATTAACTTTTTGCCTCAAGCGTATCGAATCGGACCATGGATTGTTGGGCCTGGTCATTGAAGTTGTTGATGGCGTTCACGTCGGTATTGATCTGATTGACGATCGTTTGCACGTCGCCAGGCTGAACCGTTGTTCCGGTAAAGTGTCCCTGGAGGGTAACCAGTAATTTATTGAGATCCTGACTGTAGTTCACCAGTTCGCTTACGAGTGCGAGCCGGCTCGAGATGGCATCAAGCGCAGCTTGCCGGGCATCGGACGATGAAATGCTCGGTAGGGATGTTGCCATGGTTTCAATTTGATCGGAGAGGGAAATCGCCTCATCATGGAGGTTCTGATTTTTTGTCACAATATTCGTAGTGAGAATGAGTGCGTCGGTGTATTTTCCTGATTTATCGAGGTCGTTCACCTGCGCGAGATCTTGGGTGGATTGATCGGAAAGCGTAACGATATTCTGCGCGATGAGCGCTCCTTGTTCGCGCGCTTGCGTGAAGTCTTTGGAAACGCCGCTTTTTTTGTTCGAGAACCACGCCATAACGGCGCTTACGATGACAATAGCGATAAAAACAATGAAAATTTTTGCCCGACGGGAAAGATTTATCATCAATTAAGTGTGTCTGATTTTAACAGAAAACAGGGAAACAGACAAGGTAACCTGCTTTGAAATTCTCATGTTTTTGAGTATACTGTATATTACTTTTCCAGCCAGCGATTAGTTGCATTGCGGGTATGGTATAACGGTATTATGTCACCCTTCCAAGGTGAAGACGCGGGTTCGACTCCCGCTACCCGCTCAAAAACTAAAAAGCCCCTAGTGGGGCTTTTTAGGAAAACTTAGTTAAGTTTTTTATTGTTTCTTGATGATCTGGTCTACGACGCCATAGGTCTTCGCTTCTTCGGCGGACAACCAGAAGTCACGGTCGGTATCGTGCTCAATCTTTGAGAGGGATTGGCCGGTATGCTTCGCAAGAATTTGGTTCAAGCGCTCTTTTGTTTTTAAGATCTGCTTCGCCGCGATCTCGATCTCGACGGCCTGTCCTTCGGCACCACCCATCACTTGATGGAGCAGGATGTCGGAATTCGGCAGGGCGAATCGTTTACCTTTCTTTCCGGCGGCCAAGAGGAATGCGCCCATCGACGCCGCAATGCCGACACAGATCGTCGAAACATCCGGCTTGATGTATTGCATCGTGTCATAGATCGCCATGCCGGCCGTGACCGAGCCGCCAGGGCTATTGATATAGAGCTTAATATCGGCCTTCGAATCTTCATGTTCAAGGAACAAGAGCTGGGCAATTACCGTATTTGCGACAGCATCGTTCACGCCGCCGCCGAGGAAAATGATGCGTTCTTTAAGGAGACGCGAATAGATGTCGTACGCCCGCTCCCCGTACTGTGATTTTTCAATGACCGTAGGGATGAGATACTGATATTCTGGTTCCATAGATAGTAGTTTATTGTTATTTCGACGATTTTACTGTGAAGTTTTTTTCTGGATTCTCGCCAGAGCTTATTCCGAGGTTCACAAAGGGACAGGGTGACGGAAAATTACAAGAACGGTACCAAGAGCAATGCAATGATGTTGATGATCTTGATGACGGGATTGATTGCGGGGCCGGCCGTGTCCTTATAGGGATCGCCGACCGTGTCGCCTGTCACTGCCGCCTTATGGGCAAATGAGCCTTTTCCGCCAAAATTTCCGTCTTCTATGTATTTCTTTGCATTGTCCCATGCCGCACCGCCGGAGGTCATTGAGATGGCGACGAAAACGCCCGTTACGATGGAACCTACGAGGAATCCACCGAGCGCGATCGGGCCGAGGAGCCATGCTACAAGGAGCGTCATGACGACCGGAAGCAATGCCGGAACGATCATTTCCTTGATGGCAGCGGATGTCACGATATCAACGCACTTTGCATAATCAGGTTTCGCTGTCCCTTCCATGATGCCCGATATTTCCTTGAACTGGCGCCGTACTTCGATAACGACGCTTCCCGCCGCCTTACCTACCGCTTTCAGGGAAATGGAAGCAAAGAGGTACGGAACCATGCCGCCGAGGAGCAGACCGATGATGACCCGGGGGTCAATGAGGTCAAAGCTGATGATCCCGCCGCCTATCTTTGCCTGAAGAGCTTCGACATACGAAGAGAAGAGGACAACTGCGGCGAGTCCGGCGGAACAGATCGCGTATCCCTTGGTGACGGCCTTCGTGGTATTGCCGACCGAATCCAATTCGTCGGTTATTTTTCTAACCGAATCGGGAAGGCCCGCCATTTCGGCGATGCCGCCAGCGTTGTCCGTAATCGGGCCGAACGCATCGATCGCGATAATGATGCCTGCCATGGAAAGCATGCTCATTGCCGCGAGCGCGATTCCATAAAGACCGGCGAATACAAAAGCAACAAGAATTCCCGCAACGATGACGACGACCGGAAGCGCCGTTGCTTCCATGCCGACCGAGAGTCCGGTGATGATGTTCGTGCCATGTCCCGTTTCCGAAGATTGTGCGATGGATTTGACGGGACGGAACGATTTTGAAGTGTAATATTCAGTGATCAGCACGATGAGTGCCGTAATGGATATTCCGACAAAGAGCGGCCAGAAAACCTGACCGAATGACAGGCCCGGAAGAGGATTCTTCGCAACGATGACCGAGAAACCGATGAGCGATAAGATGCTTGATGCGGCGAGTCCCTTATAGAGCGCGCCCATGATAGATTGCGATTTTCCGAGACGAACGAAGAAAATACCGAGGATCGAAGCGAGGATCGAGACGCCTCCGATCAAAAGCGGGAAGGTGATTGCGCTGCTTGAAAACGGAAATGCGAGATGACCCAAGAGGATCGCGGCAATTGCCGTGACGGCATAGGTTTCAAAGAGATCAGCCGCCATGCCTGCGCAGTCGCCGACGTTATCGCCGACGTTGTCCGCAATGACCGCAGGATTTCGGGGATCATCTTCAGGGATACCCGCCTCAACTTTTCCTACGAGATCCGCGCCAACATCGGCTCCCTTGGTGAAGATGCCGCCACCTAAGCGGGCGAAGACCGAGATCAAGCTGCCGCCGAACCCGAGACCGATCAGAGCCGTCACATTCTGCGTGAGGGCATAAAAGACGGTTACTGAGAGCAATGCGAGACCGACCACTAAAAGGCCAGTGACCGATCCTCCTTCAAACGCGACGGCAAGTGATTTTTTCAAACCAGACTTCGCTGCTTCCGCGGTCTTTACATTTGCGCGAACCGATACGTTCATGCCGATATAGCCCGCAAACGCCGAAGCGATCGCACCTACAAGGAACGCGGCCATTGTTGTAAGGCCGAGGCCCCATCCGATGAGCACCGCAACGATGACCGCAACGATTGCAACTGTTTTATATTGCCGGTTCAGATATGCCTTTGCGCCGACCTGGATCGCCTGGGCGATTTCCTGCATTTTTTTATCTCCCGCCGGCTCCTTGTTTATTTTTGCGATGAGCCCGATCGCTACGGCGATTGCCGCCAAGCCGCTGATAATGGAAAACGTTATAGTAGACATTTTATGTTAATATTTTTTTCGACCCTCTTTTATTTTATCCTATAATATCTTCTTTCTCATCATTTTCCGGGGCGGCATTTTCCGACTCTGCCGCTACTGCCGTGCCGCCTTCCTGGGCTTCGTCGGGATGGGATTGCGAACGGACATCGATCTTCCAGCCCGTGAGCTTCGCGGCGAGGCGGACGTTCTGGCCGCCCCTGCCGATCGCCAGGCTCAGCTGGCTTTCCGGAACGAACGCGCGGGCCTCGCGGCGGGGAAGGATTTCCACCCGTTCAACTTTTGCAGGCGAAAGCGCGTTCGCGATGAAATTCTCCGGATCATCCGACCATTCGATGATATCAATCTTCTCGTTTCCTAATTCATTGTTCACTGCCATGACGCGCGTGCCGCGTTGGCCGACGAGCGCTCCCACCGGATCAACTCCTTCCGCCGATGACCCGACGGCGATCTTTGTCCGATTGCCGGGTTCACGTGCGATCTCCTTTATCTCGATCGTCCCTTCGGTGAGCTCCGGCACTTCCACCTTGAAGAGTTCGGCGACAAACTGAGGATTGGCGCGGGAAAGGATGATGCCTGGCATGCGCGTATCCTCCTGAACGGCGAGCACGAGGAAACGTAAGCGTTCTCCTGCGCGGTAATGTTCGTTCGGGATGGATTCATTCGCGAACATGACGCCGATCGCACGTCCAAGATTTATGAAAACGTTGCCACGATCGAATCGCTGTATTTCCCCGCTCACGATCTGGCCCGCCTTGCCGGTCCATTCTGCAAGAATGGATTCCCGTTCCGATTCGCGAAGCTTTTGGAGAATGACCTGTTTTGCGGTTTGTGCTGCGATTCTACCGAAGTCATCTTTTGTTTCCAGGGGGAATGTCAGTTCGTCGCCAAGCGCGACGTCGGATTTTATCTTTCGGGCCTCTTCCAGCGCGATATGCCGTTCAGGGTTGAATCGAGGCAATTTTTGTTCATCGTCTTCATTGCTCTCCCTTTTTTCTTCTTCACCTTCTTCCGCATTTTCATCAACAAATCTGACCGTCGTTTCGTCGACAACCGTTTTCACTTGCCAAAATGTCAACGTCCCCGCCTTTTCATCGAGCTTGCACCTTACTACGCCGCCACGGTCGGCATAATCCCTTTTGTAGGCAGCCGCAATGGACGACTCAATGGCTTCAATAATGGTTTCCGGCGCAAGGCCCTTTTCCTCGGCAACCTGGCGGACGGCTTTCGATAATTCTTTTATATCAAGCATATTTTTATGTTATTTAATTTTTATTCAATTTTATTTTACTCGCCCTTTCCTTTAAAAAATCCGCGCAAGCGCGGATACCGTTACTCTTTATAATAGAGCTCATCCTCTTGACCTGTCAAATCATCGCTGCGCTGGCCGTCGGTGTCCCAATATCGATTAGCCAGCTCTTTTGCGCCGTTCGCGATGGCATAGTTGAGGGCGATAAAGAAGAAGAATCCACCCATAATGATCCATTCTATCTTTTTAAAATCGGCGATCGCGAGGGGCGCCGAAGCGGAAACGATACTGTAGGAGAGACCCGTGAGGACAGGAAGCCAGAGCAGTATGGATAAAAGGGAGTTTTTATAAAACTTTTTGAATTCCATGCCGCTCCAGCCGATGGAAAATGCCGCTGCCGGCGTGCATCCGATCATAAATTTCGAAATAAAAATCCATTGTTTTCCTCTCTGTTGAAGCATTGCTTCCGCTTTGGCGTGTCCGGGGATATGGGTCTCCAGCCAGCCGCCGAAGCGGGTGTCGCGGAGGGATCGTCCCGTTGAATACCAGACGAGGTCGGTGGTCATGTCGGCGAGAAAGATGGTGAGAACGAGGAGAAAAAACCCGATAATGCCGAAATTCGTAGCAAAAATAATCCAAAAACTCACAAATGCCGCGATATTTCCGAGGCAAACGGTAGCTAAATATATGACAAAATAAGCCCCAATAGGGTTTCTTCCGACCATCGACGAGATCAAAAGGGTCGCATGATGCATTCCATGAGTATATCATTTCGTGATTCTGCCGTCTTGTTCCGTGATTTTCCTTGAAAAAAGGAGAAAAGTCGGCTACCCTAATGCTTGGACTCGTCTTTTTGGGAAATATTCGCCTCCTCATCAGTACTATATGGAGAGGAGAGCATAGATTTCCCAAGTCTCTCATTTTTGGACGAGTTCTTTCTTTTGATGGTGCCTATGGTGTAACGGCAGCACTGGAGTTTGTGGCACTCCCGGTCCGGGTTCGAGTCCCGATAGGCACCCCTTACAGAATTTTGAGCGTACAATTCGCGCAAAGCCCTTGTGTCGTCTGCGTTTTTCAGAGGTCCGATAGCCTCATTTATCCTCTTTACCTCAGGAGCCATTTTTTTGATCAGAATCAGCGGTTCAGCTAAGGAAACGCTGAGTTTTCCTTGCTTTATGGAGAGGTCCGATCCGAGGAGCGTCAACATCTCTCGTTTCTCCTCGGATGTCCCATTTTCAAACGTCTGTCTAGCGCTTGCCGCGAAGCTGAAGTACTTGTCGGCGGTCTTGAGCCAATCGTCTATTCCTTGATCCGTGTCCTCGAAGAGCGCCTGCAGGCGACGCTTTTCTTTTGTGAGGTCAGACCTTCTCCCCGCAAATTCCTCCTCCGTAATCTCGCCCCTTGCTCTCATGTCGATTAATGCGTCGAGGACTTTCACACATTTGTCATACTCAACCCGCTGGCTCGCTGTGATTTTCTCACGGGTCACGGATTCCGTCTCATTCGATTCCCGGAGGACTTCCATGGCCCACAGGTAGAACTCCTGCGGAATCTCGATACCCGCGAGAAGCTCCATGGCCTGCTCGTGCAAGTCGTTTTCCTTGACGCCTATCTCAGGGCATCGTTGCCTCGTCCGCCGCTGTGAGCAGTGGTAGTACACGTACTCGTGTCGGTTCCCGTTTTTCTGGACTTTTATTTTCACGTCCGCCGTGACCGCCGACCCGCAGGTTCCGCATCGGATCGGCCCCCGCATGGAGACATCGTGGCTTATCGCATGGGGCTTCCCGCGTCCTGCCGTGATTGTTTGTACCCGCTCGAACTCTTTTTTTGTCACCATGCGTTCATGCTTCCCGTGATGCCAGATGCCGCTCCGCAGAGGATACTCGAACTCGCCGCAGTAAAATGGATTGGCGAATATGAGGTACATATTACTCAGATTGAGCTTCTTGCCCATCCGGCCGGTAAGACCCCAGCGGTTCACGGCAACCTCCCATATCTGCGGCACCGTATGCGCCCCCGTGAGCATCATGTCCCAGCACTTACGGACAATATCGAACTTCAATTCGTCTTTCAGCACTTCTTTTTCACCCTGTTTTTTTATCGGATTGTGCAGGTACCCGACGGGAGCCGGGCCGGGACACCAACCCCGTTCCGCTTTGGCCCGCATCCCGCGTTTCGTATCCACGCTGAGGTCTTTTACGAATTGGTTCGCCATGCCGAGTTCCACTGCCATCATGAGGACATTGTCCGATGGATAATAACTCCGCC
>CAJAQL010000002.1 GCA_903944135.1 uncultured Parcubacteria group bacterium | reverse complement strand
TTCGCTTTTTGCCGCGCCCCGGATGTTTTTGATCCATTCATTGAAGATATCCGGCGTACCGTGCGAAAAATTGAGCCGCGCCATATCCATGCCGGCCGCCACAAAACGCCTGATCATGGTCTTAGACCCGGAAGCGGGACCGATGGTCGCGACTATTTTCGTTCGCATAGTATTCATATTTTATGCGAATACCTTGAACACAACAAGAGAAAGAAATGTCCCTCCGAATTCCTCGTGAGGTCCGGAATGAAAAAAGAAAAGCACGGACCCTCGCCTCCGCGAGGGCGGCAGAGTAATAGGATGCGCAGAATAATGAGAGAAAAGATACTATTCCTTCGGGCTGACCGATACGAGGAGCGGGCTCGCGATAAAAATAGACGAGTAAATACCGGTCACTACGCCGACGAGGAGCGTTAAGATGAAGTATTTCAGATTGACAGGGCCGATAAAGTAAAGCGACAGGAGAACAAGGATGAGCGTGAGCGACGTGTTGATCGAACGCGCCATGGTCTGATTCACGCTGTCATTCACGATGCCGTCGAATTTTTCCTTGCCGCGGCGCAAAAGCAGATTTTCACGGACACGGTCAAAGACCACGATCGTGTCGTGCACCGAAAAGCCCATCACGACAAGCAAGGCGACAACGGCATTCGTGTCGATCTCCACGCCGCGGAAATGGCCGAGCAATACCAGCATGCCCGCAGGTACGGAAACATCGTGTACGAGCGTAAGCAGCGTTATGAGCCCGTATTTCCATGAACTGACCGGCCGCGATGCCTTGCGGAACGCATAAGCGACGTAAAGCGAAATGCCGACCAATACGAGGATGATGGCGATCACGATGTTCTTGCGGAGCGCCGCACCTACCGAAGGACCAATGGACTGAAAGCTTGATTCGTCGAACGACGGCCATTGCGCTTTGAGCGCCGTAACATCCGCCTGATGGGTCGCTTCGTCGATATCGTCGAAACGCGCCAAGAACGAATCATTATCGCCATTCGTGCTGATGGTCGCATTCGAAACGTGAAGTGTCGAAGAAAAGAAAGTCTGTACATCGCCCAACGAAGCGCTGGCTCCCGGCAAAGAAAATTCCCACAGCGTGCCGCCTTTGAACTCGGCGCTCTGCCGGAAACCGAAGACCACCATGGACACCAACGCAACACCGACAAGAATGCCGGAAAGCGTAAACCATATTTTTCTGTGACCAACGATATTAAGCATGTTGCGGAGCAATGGTCTTATTTTGTTTTCCTTTTCCCGTATGTTCATACACGCGCAGGAAGAGCCGTGTTGTCGTGATGGCGCTGAACAAGCTCACGATCGTACCGATGAGGAGCGTCAGGGCGAATCCCTGCACAAAGCTCGAAGTGAAGTAATAAAGAATGATGGCCGTGATGATAGTGGAGGTATTCGAATCGCGGATGGACGGCCATGCGCGGCGGAAACCTTCCTCAACCGCCGAGATCCTCGGCAAGCCGCGCTTCTGCTCTTCTTTGATGCGCTCGAAGGTAAGAATATTGGCGTCAACTGCCATACCGATCGTGAGCACGAATCCGGCGATGCCGGACAGATCCATCGTGATGCCGATCAGCTTGAAGATGCCGAGCGTAAGCGCAATATAGATGATAAGCGCGCAAGCCGCAAAGAAACCGAACAACCGATAATAGAACAGCATGAACAGAATGATAAGGATCGTACCGATGATCGCTGCAAAGATCACTTTCTTCAAGGAATCATTGCCAAGCGACGCGGAAACCGTCTGCTGGTTCACCAATTTGATCGGTGCAGGAAGTGCGCCGGCGTTGAACCGCTCCACGAGCGTCTTCGCTGAATCAACCGTGAAATTACCCGTGATGAGCGCAGTGCCGCCCGTGATCGCCTGGTCAACCGTCGGTGCTTCGATCAAATTGCCGTCAAGGAATATCGCAAGCGGTTTGCCGACGTTCGCCGCGGTCATCTTACCGAAAATATCGGCGCCATCACTGTTGAATGTGATCTGCACCTGCGGTTTGCCGGTCGTCTGATCGAACGTGAGCTGGGCACCCGTGATGTACTGTCCCGTAAGATTCGTCGGCACGTATTGCGTGGACGAACCGCTCGTATCCACTTCGGCAAAATCCAAGATCGGCGTTTCTCCGATCTGATTGATGGCGTCGGTTACGTTCTTTATACCGGCAAGGTCAACATCGAGCTGGGCGTTATTTCCCGTCTGGGCGATATAAACCTGCGGGTCGCTGACACCGAAAAGATTGACGCGCTTTTCGATAACGTCGCGGAGCCCGGCGATCACCGAGGACTGATCCGCGGCGGAAACCTGCGAAAGATCGATCTGGTAGACAAGATGCGTACCGCCGACCAGATCAAGCCCTAATTTCCACGGCATTTCCTTTGCACCCCAATTCTTCGGATAGACAAAAAGAGCCGCCGTAATGGCGATGAGAATGACGATTGTGAGATATAGGCCCGGATGACGCCTCATAGGAATCCATTATAAGTAAACGAAAAAAAATCGCAAGTGCTCCGGTTTTCCTGTTTTCCGAAAGATACCGTGAACGGAATGATGTCCCGAAAGGTATGCGAAGATGAACCCTTTCGGGACATCATTCCGTTCAGCAAGGATTGATCTTTCAAAAAAGAAATACTCCGCTTATATATCAGCGGATTTCCGTTCCCGCACGGGAACGGCAGATAAATTCTGAATTTCATATCTTCTTTTAGGTAAACTTTCGCCCCTATGGTAAATTTGTTATAATTTTTTCATGAACGAACATTCAAAAAAACAGACGGACCATAAGAAAAGCATCAAAAAATTGAGGATCGCGACCTGGATACTTATCGCGATCGCCGTCGTGCTCGGCGGATATCTCTATATAAAAACCATTCCGCCGCCGAACGGAAAATATGATTCTTTCGCGAAATGCATCGCGAATACCAGTACGACATTCTTTGGCGCGTTCTGGTGTCCGCACTGCCATGATCAGAAGACCGAATTCGGAAATTCCGCTCAATATCTCCCCTATGTGGAATGCTCTCTACCGGATGCGTCAGGGCAAACGCAGGTCTGCATCGATAATAAAATACAGGAATATCCAACCTGGCGATTTCCGGACGGCTCTGTGACGAGCGGGATCCAAACTCTCGAAACGCTCTCAGAAAAAACCGGATGCGCCCTGCCGACCGGTACAAATTAACAATATATATATGACCCCTATCGTCCAAAACGTCACTGATCTTCTTGCCCTTTTTACGGTACTCGCCGATATCCTCGGAATATGCCTTTTGGTGCTCGTTGCGACGCCGCTTTATGATCGCGGTATCGGAAAGCGTATCGGCGCGTTCTTCGGAAAATACGCCGTTCTTTTTTCATTCCTGATTGCCATCGGTGGTGTTGTCGGAAGCTTGTTCTACTCGGAATTTGCGCACTTCCGGCCCTGTATACTCTGCTGGATCGAACGCGGATTCCTTTATACCGATGCGGTCATATTTATCGTCGCCATTATGGCAAGGAAAGAAGAATATGTCCGGAAATACGGAAATTTCGTGAGGAATTGCACCCTCACTCTTTCAAGCCTCGGTCTTATTGTGAGCATTTATCATTCTTATCTTCAGCTCGGCGGCAATTCGCTCTTTCCCTGTTCCGCAACAGGCACAAGCTGCGAATTCGTCTATTTCATGGAATACGGTTATGTGACGATCCCCATGATGGCGCTTACCGCTTTTGCGCTCATCATTCTCTTTATGGTTTTCCATAGAAAGAACTCCGGGATCTAAGGCGGATCCGTGACTCAAAAATCCTGATCCTGATCCAAAATCATTAATTTTGGATCAATTTTTCGATTTCAGATTGATTTTCTTCTCGATGGCATTAACCCTGACCTCAAGCGCGGCAACTTGCTCTCGCGTACCGGCTTTTTTGATAAGTTGCCGAATTTGCTGAAGCTCCTGCGTGACATTATAAAATCCATTCTCTGTTCGTTCTTCAAGTATATCCATACGCTTTTCGAGTACAGCGATGCGAAGCGTCAGCGCACCTACTGCATTTTCTACCCGACCGATCCGCTCGCCTATATCGAGAAATCCCGTCTGCACCATACCGGCCAGAACATCCAATGTCATTCTTTTATTCATAGTAAGCATCGTAGTCTAGAAAAAAAGAACGCAAGATTTTTTTAATAAAGATTTAATTTACCTCAATGTCACAAACATCCCGATTGCCGCCGCAAGCATAAGAACAAAGGTTGCCCAAAGAAAAGTTTTCGAAAGCCAACCGCTCCGATGTTCGCCCATGATCTTTTTATTTGAAGAGATCATCGTGATAAGCGCGATAAGCGGCACGGCGACAACGCCATTCAAAACCGCGGTTACGATGAGCGCCTTGATGGGATCAACACCGACAAAATTGATGGCCAAACCGATAAGCGTCGCAACCGTGATCACGCCATAGAAACCGTGCGCTTCACGGAACTTGCGATACAATCCTTCGTGCCAGCTGAAAGCTTCCGAAAGCGCATATGCAGCAGAACCGGCAAGAACCGGAACCGCAAGAAGCCCCAAACCGACAATGCCGATCGCAAAGATCAGTTCCGCCAAAAATCCCGAATATGGAAACGTATGCACCAATGGCGCGAGCGCCTTGGCGGCATCGGATGCCGTTGCAATGTTCGTCACGCCGCTCGCATGCAGTACGGTTGCGGTCGCAAGAATGATGCACCATGTGATGAAATCGGAAATGAACATGCCAAGGGCATTATCAAGTCGCATATTCTTGATGAATTTTTTCGAAACGCCCGATTTTTTTCCAATACCATCGGTAATTTCCTCTTCCACTTCTTCCGATGCCTGCCAAAAGAACATATAAGGAGAGATCGTAGTGCCCGCGACGCCGACCAGTATGAAAAGGAACGCGAAACTGAAATTCATATGCGGCAAGAAAGTCGCAAGCAGAATTTCGTGCCACGGTTCATGGACCATGAAAACGACGATCGGATAAACGAGCAAACTTGCCGCCAGCCACTTCAGGATATGCGCGTAGGTTTTGTAGGGTATCCATATCTCAAGCAGAAGCATCAATGCCGTGAAAAATAGCGTGATAATGACAAATGGAACAGGGATGATAAGCCGTACCGCCGACGCCATCGCGCCGATATCGGCGCCGATATTCACCGTATTCGCGATCAAAATAAGCGTAACTGCGACAAACAATATCTTCTTGCTATAGTTTTCGCGAATCACCTGCGCGATCCCCTTTTTCGTCACGGCCCCGATCCGGGCGCAAGCCTCCTGAACCGCCGTCATGAATGGATAAAGAAAGAGCGCCGTCCAGAGTTGTCCATATCCGAACTGCGCGCCCGTTTGCGAATAGGTTGCGATGCCTGACGGATCATCATCGGCAGCTCCCGTAATGAGGCCAGGCCCCAGAACGCGGAAGATTCTCGAGAATCCATGTTTTGATTTCTTTTTTTGTTCGTTCTGTTCTTCGGTCATGAGTTATGTGCTAAAATAAATTTGTTCCTAAAAAATAATACCATGAAAAAAATAAAAATCACCATCGGTGTTGTGTTGGGTATTGTCCTGCTCGGGTTTGCAATGATTTACTGGACGACGCCAGCGGGCTCATTACCGACATGGCTTCCCGGCTTCGCTCAGGGCGACAGTGCGATCCATATCAAGCATGGCGTTGCGGCATTTGTCGTCGCATTGGCAGGTTTCGCCTATGCGTGGTTCTCAAGCGGAAAAAAGAAATAAATCATCCCTTTCCTCGTCATGGTCCGCGGAGGCGGATCATCCGTGCTTAAAATTTTCTTTAAAGCACGGATGATCCGACTGGATCGGACGATGACAAAAAATGTATTATTTCAATATGATCATCGCCGCGATGCCCGCAAAAAAGCAGTATATCGCGAATGGCGCGAGCGTGCGATCTTCCGTTGAAAAATATTTTGTGAGAAATTTCACGGAAAGATAAGCGAAAAGCCCGGCGGCCAGCGCACCGGACAATGCAACCGTGATCGCGGCCATATTTCCAGAAATGAACAACTGCGGCAATTCAAGTGCAGCGGCTGCGCCGATGATCGGCGTAGCAAGCAAAAAAGAAAAACGCACGGCATCCTCATGGGAAAGGCCGTTCAATAACCCGCCTGCGATCGCGGAGCCGGTGCGGGAAAATCCCGGAATGAGCGCGAGTATCTGCATTACGCCAACTTTGACCCCCTGCCAAAACGAAAGTTTTGCGATCCGTGCGTCGCTTCCTTGCAGATTCGAGGATTCCTTTTTTCTCTTGCGACGCAGAATCTCCGCGCCCGCCAGCAGAAAACCGTTCAGTATCAGGAAAAACGCCGCCGACTGCGCGGAGATGAAATATCGTTGGATCTGGTCTTTGAATAAAAGCCCCAGGATGCCCGCCGGAATCGTACCGGCGACCAAAAGCCACCCGAGCTTCGCATCATGATCAGATTCCTGGATCTCCCGGTCACGAAAGGACCGAAAGAGCCCCTTTGCGATCCGCAACCAATCTTTCCAGAAAAAAAGCAGAAGCACGAGTGCGGTCGCAAAATGCGTCGCAACCAGGAACATTAAAAAAAACGGCGACTGCTCGTTGATGTTCCATCCGAAGACCTGCGGCAAAATGACGCTGTGCCCCAAACTCGATATCGGAAACAATTCCGATATCCCCTGCAATGCGCCAAGAATAATACCTTGAACGTAAGTAAGCATGGGATCAGTATATCACGTTTATTCCCCCTTTGAGCGCCATAATTTTGAAATGACCGCCAAAAAACCCTGTGCATAACTCGCCTTTACCCATAAAAAACAGCAAGGAGTAAAATGAAAGTATGAAAGTTCGGGAAGTTATGGTAACCCCATTGGTTACGGTGACGCCTCGGACAACGTACGAAGACGCGGCGTTTTTATTGCAGGAATACCGCTTGAACGGCATGCCGGTTCTTGACGAACACGGCCAGTTGCTTGGCGTCATTACGGAAAAAGATCTCTTCCGGGCGCTCTACCCCCGCTATGAGGAATATTTATCCGAGTTCGAAACGTACATTGATCAGGAAAGCCAGGAAGACGACATTGATGATATTCGCGGACAGCCGATCGAAAAATATATGAGCCATACCGTCATTACGATCGGTCCCGACGCCCATATCCTGCAGGCCGGCGGTTTAATGCTGGCACATAACGTTCATCGTTTGCCGGTCGTAGAAAACGGAAAACTGGTGGGGATTATCACGCGTGAAGACATTTATGACAAGATAGTCAAGAAACATCTGGGAACACGCACGGCAAAAAAGAAATAAAACTTTTGCTGCTATTTTTCTTTTTCAATCTGAAGCAATCGGTTATATTTTGCGATCCGTTCGCCGCGGGCCGGCGCGCCAAGCTTCAATCCTTCGGCGTGAACACCATACGCGAAATCGGCTATGAAATCATCGTCCGTTTCACCGCTCCGATGCGAAGCAACGACCGCCCAGCCGTATTTTCTCGCGAGCCGCACCGCATCAAGCGATTCCGTCACGGTTCCGATCTGATTCGGCTTTATGATGACCGCATTAATGCTTTCTTCGTCGCGCGCTTTTTCCATGTTTAGGACATTCGTCGTCGTGAGATCATCGCCCGCGATCCACGTCTTTCCCCTGAAATGCAGGTTCAGCGAGGCAAACGCCAGAAAATCCTTTTCATTGAACGGATCTTCGATATAGATCAGTTTATTATTCCGCACCAGTTTGATATAAGTTTCCTCTAATTTCTTATCGCTCAGCTTTTTAACGTCGGTGGCGGCGGCATCCATGCCAAAATCGATCTTCTTTTCAAGATGCAGCCTTTTTGCGACCGATCTCAAAATCTGGAATGGTTCGATATTGTTTTTGAAATCCGGAGCAAAGCCGCCTTCATCGCCGAGATTCACCGCATTCTTTCCTTTCATTTTTTCGAGCGTAACGCCCAGGGCATGGTACATCGCAACGCCAACTTCGACCGATTCCGCAATCGTTCGGCATCGAGGAATGATCAGATATTCCTGGAAATCAAGGTTATTGCCCGCATGCAATCCCCCGTTCACTACGTTGATAAAAAGGCGCGGATGAATCGTGCCATTCCCGCGGAAGCGGGAATCCATGCTTTTTGATTTTGACATTTGAAAGCATGGATCCTCCGCCTTTGCGGAGAAGGGCAGAGAGCCGCGAATATGCTTCCAAAGCGGCATCTTCTTTTCAGCCGCCTCCGCTCGGGCGTACGTGATCGAAACCGGCAAAATCGCATTCGCACCGAGCTTTTCCTTCAGAACCGTTCCGTCTAATTTACAGAGAAATGCATCGAGCGCGGCCTGATCCTTAAAATCGTTCCGCTTCATCCATGGTGCGATCCGTTCGTTCACGTTTTTTACCGCCTGTTCCACGGGAAGCGCACGAGCTTCCGACGAACCGGTGCTTTTTCCCTGAGGAACGGACGCAACGGCGCGGACGCCACTTTTCGTTTCAAGCAGAACCTCAACGGTCCACATGCCACGCGAGTCAAGAATTGGGCGAGCTAAAAGCGATTTTATCTTCATGATTTTTTGTCGCCCTCGTCCGGATACCTCAAGGTAAACTCCGGTGATGATCCATATCTTTCACCACGGAAGCATGGATCATCCCTCCCCGGACGATGACAAGATGATTAATTTGTTTTTACGAGATTCACCGGGGTTCCATTCGCAAAACCGACAATGTTGCCGATGGTCGTATTAAGAATGCGCGTAAACGCCTCTTTGGTGTTGAACGCATTGTGCGGCGTGATGATGACGTTCGGCATATCGACCAAGACATGGTCCTCGAGAACCGTTTTAAGATCATGCTCTCCGGCATGGCCGGTCACGAGAGCGAACAATTCATCTTTGATCATCCCCTCTTCCTCAAGCACATCGAGACCCGCGCCGCCGAGATGGCCGCTCTGCAATGCGGCAACGAGCGCATCGGTTTCGACAACCGCACCGCGGGCCGTATTGATAAGATAGGCACCCTGTTTCATGAGTCCGATATTCTGCGCATTGATCAAATGATGCGTCGACGGCAGATATGGCACATGGATCGTCACGATATCGCTTTCGGCAAGCACATCATTCAGGGGTTTATATTCGAATCCAAGTTCGGTCGCGAGCGCGGGGTTCGGAAATGCATCAAATGCGATCACCTTCATGCCGAACCCGTTTGCCATACGGATCACATGCTGGCCGATATGGCCGGTTCCCAAAACACCGAGCGTCCGCCCCATCAGATCGAATCCGCGCAAACCGTCCAAACGGAAGTTGCCCTCTTCTTTAATGCGATCCCTTGCTTCGCAGATCTTCCGCGAAAGCGCAAGGATCAGGCCGAATGCATATTCCGCAACCGTGTTCTCCCCGTAGGTCGGTACATAGGAAACCGTGATGCCGCGAGCGGTGCATGCCTGAAGATCGATATGATCGTAGCCCGTCGAAAGGGTCGCGATATGCTTCAGATTCGGCAATGCACCAATAACCGTCGCATCGGCCGCTGAATCGACGAACGTTCCCAGGATATCGAAATTCGTATCAGCAGCCAGGTGATTCTTATCTATTATCCCATTCACAAAACCAACCTCGACACCCGCCTCCGCGAGCGCCTGATTTTTTTGCAGATATTCCTCCGCCCACGCCTCAAGGTTAAAGAAAACAGCTTTATGTGTTGTCATGAATTTATTATTGGTTTTCATTCATTATAACATTTCGGAACATATCCCGAAACTATCCAGAATATAAATGGCCGCTTAAGCGGCCATTTATACGTTTTAAATCCAGACCCGGAAGAGCAACGACGTTATTTTCCCAGTTCTTTTTCTTTCTCTGCGATCGCAACGGTCGTACGGACGACGGTGTCGGGATTCAAGGAGATGCTTTCGATTCCTTTCTCAACGAGGAACTGGGCGAAATCGGGATAATCGGACGGCGCCTGACCGCAGATGCCGATATATTTCTTGCGCGCAAGGCACTTCGGGATGATCTCGCCGATCAGTTCTTTCACGGCCGGATTGTTCTCGTTCGCCACCTTGCTCACGATGCCGGAATCGCGGTCGAGGCCAAGCGTAAGCTGAGTCAGGTCGTTCGAACCGATCGACATACCGTCGAAGATATCAAGAAACTTATCCGCAAGGATCACGTTCGCCGGGATCTCGCACATCACGTAGATCGGCGTTGTCTGGGTCGTGTTCAGATGCCGGACGCCTGCGATATATTTCGTGATGAGGCCCGTCGACGCCATCGCTTCCTGGGTCTTGATCCCCTCGTCCACGGTGCGGCAGAACGGCACCATTGGGATCACGTTCGTAAGCCCCATATCATCGCGCACCATTTTGATCGCCGCACATTCGAGCAAAAATGCCTGTTCGAACTTCGGATCATAGTAACGCGAAGCGCCACGCCAGCCGATCATCGGGTTCTCTTCCTTCGGTTCGTACATCTCGCCGCCGAGCAAGGTCCGGTATTCGTTCGTCTTAAAATCTGAGAATCGCACGATGACCGGACGCGGATAGAACGCCACGCCGATCTCCGCAATACCATAGGCAAGATTTTCGATATAGAACTTTTTCGGATCGCTCCAACCTGCCATTTTCACCGCGATCTGCTTCCGTACCGCAGGAGTTTGCGCCTTGAGATTCAAGAGCGCGTTCGGATGCACGCCGATCTTCCCTGCGATGATGAACTCTTCGCGTGCGAGACCGACGCCTGCTGTCGGCAGGAACGAATCCGCAAACGCCGATTCCGGGATCGCAACGTTTACCATCACTTTCGTCTTCGGCTTCGGCAACGTTCTGAGATCGCGCTCCATCACCTTGAATTTCAAGATGCCCTTGTAGATCGTGCCGGTACTACCGGTCGTATCAACCGTCACCGGATCGCCGGTCTTAATGAGCTTTGTCGCACGCTCCGTTCCCACGACCGCCGGAATGCCGAGTTCGCGCGAAACGATCGCCGCGTGGCTCGTCCTGCCACCTTTATCGGTCACGATCGCCGCGGCCATTTTCATGATCGGTTCCCAATCAGGATCGGTCATCGTGGTCACGAGCACTTCGCCTTTCTTGAAATCACGGATATGTTTCGCATCCAAAATGACCCGCGCTTTTCCGGCACCGATCTTCGAACCGACAGATGATCCGGTTACGATCACTTCCTTCTTTCCTGAAAGTTCGTATTCCAGCAATTTCGAGAAATCCTGGCCGGCATGCACGGTTTCCGGCCGCGCCTGCACGATGAAAAGCTCGCCCGTCACGCCATCCTTCGCCCATTCCATATCCATCGGCGTCCACTTCTTATAATGTTCCGTATAATGCTTCTCGACGATCGTGCCCCAACGCGCAAGCTTCGTGGCTTCGGCGTCGGTCAGCACGAACGACGTCCGCTCCGCGAGCGATGTCGGAACGATCTTGGTTTGCTCGATCCTCCGCCCCGCATGGTAGATCATCTTCCGCAATTTCACGCCAAGCCGCTTGTCGATGATCGGCCGCGTCACATTCTCCTCAAGGCCATGCTTCGAAACCCAGTATTCATCCGGTGTCACTTCGCCCTGCACGATCATCTCGCCGAGTCCCCACGAACCATTGATCAGAACGACGTTCGGAAAGCCGGATTCCGTGTCGAGCGTGAACATCACGCCGGAGCACGCCTTGTCGGAACGCACCATTTTCTGCACGCCGACCGAAAGTGCGATCTTCAAATGATCGAATCCGCGATCGGCGCGATACGAGATCGCGCGATCCGTGAATAAAGATGCCATCGTCGCGCGGACAGCGACAAGCAGTTCCTTCGGTCCGCGGATGCCGAGATAGCTTTCCTGCTCGCCCGCAAAGCTTGCGCCCGGCAGATCTTCCGCAGTCGCTGACGACCGCACCGCAACGTCGGCGTTCTTGCCATAGCGCTTTTCGATGATGCTCTTGTATGAATCGACGATATCCTGTTCCAGGTCCTTCGGAAGATTCGCCTTTATGATCGTTTCGCGCACCAGCTTGCCGCGCTTCGCGAGATCCTTCAGATTTTTCGTGTTCAGGCCTGCAAGCGTTTTCGCAATGAACTCATCGAGCTTCGTATCCTTCAAAAAATGATAATAGGCATCCGCCGTCACGACGAATCCCGAAGGAACCGGCACGCCCTTCGATTTCAAGGTTACGATCATCTCTCCGAGCGAGGCATTCTTTCCGCCAACCTGTGCGACATCCTGAATCCCGATCTCTTCGTAAGGCAAAATGTATTTTTGTGAATTGTTCATGTTTTGTTATTTAAACTTTTTGTTTTTTTCGTCGCCCTCGCGGAGGCGAGGGTCCGTGCTTTTAAGTATTGTTTAATAATTTGTGATAAAACTCATATTTTGCGATTTGATAATCTTTATAGGTTTTCCCGTTCATTGATTCTTTTAATCTTTCGTAAGCCTTTAAAGTCGAGGGATTATTTTTTAACTTTTCAAAAACTGTAATTTGTTTCTTCTGATTTGGATCGTTCGGATTTGCGATATACACCGAAACTTCACATCCGTCCCGACAAAACTGCCATTTCCCTTTTATCCGTTCACCATATAATTCTTTTATTTTTATCACCCAGCCGTCTAATTTTTCCGGTGAGCCTAAAATATAAATATCAACATCGTTCTGTCCAGAGATTCCAAGCGCCGAAGCCCCCATAAACCTGACATCAGCATCTGGAGTGACGGTTTGAATTTTTTGGATGATATTTTTCGCTATATTTTCTATTTGCGGATCATAAGGTTTGACGACGACAATTTCATCGATTTTTTCGGGCGGAAGATGATCTAAATAGTCTTGTTCGTCCAGTGAAAGCATGAGAATTATTCTTTCAGCGCAATGATCAGATCGGAGACATTCGAACCGGTCTCACCGGTCAGAAGATAATTGCCGGCTTTTTCGAAAAGTTCCTGCGTATTGTTGTCGTCGCGATACTTCTTGAGATCAAGGTTTGCATCACTGATCGCCTGCTTCGTTATTGTATCACAGATCGCACCGGCATAGGGGCCATGATCATGTCCATCCGAACCGAATGAAAGTATCTCCTCGCCATCTTTCACGAGATCAAGCGCGGTCGCAGCGAGCTGAAGGTTTCGTCCACCCTCACCGTTGCCTTTTATCTCGACGGTCGTCTCGCCACCCCATAGTAAGACCGATTTTTGCGGCGCTTGGTGCATGGCATCAGCTACCATATGGGCGACATCGGTTACTTCGCCCGCAAGCTCGGTATCACGGATCTCCGCCGTAAAACCAAGTTTTTCCGCCTCATCCTCCATCGCGGCGAGCGCCTTGCGGTTCGAAACGGCCAGAAAATTTTTCACGTGTGCGAAATATTTATCGTCTTTCGGCGTTTCTATGAGATCGCATTTTTCAATATTGCAGACCCGTAAAATATCGAACCTGGCAAGCACCTCTTCTGCGTCCCGTACCGTCGTTTCATCCTTCACGGTTGGTCCGGAAGAGATGTATGAAATATCATCGCCTGGCACATCGGAAAAAATAAGAGAAATAACCTTCGCCGGAAAGGCAAACTTCGCAAGTCCACCACCGCGCGCAAGCGACAAATGTTTCCGTACCGTGTTCAATTCCTCTATCGTGGCTCCGGCATTCGTCATCGCATTGAATATCGCCACCTCCTCGCGATCCTTCGGATCCTGCGGTAAAAAAAGCAAAGTCGAACCGCCGCCGGAAATGACGAAGATCACGAGATCCCGCTCCGTCAGGTCCTTCAGATTTTCCACGATCATTTCCGTCGCAGCGATATTATCGTCCGACGGCAAGGGATGCGTCCCGCAGAATATCTTCATGTTCGTCAAAGCGGGACATTTTTTCACATCAAGCACCACGCCGCGCGAAATACGGCCATCCAGGATCCCATCGACCGCTATCGCAGCATCCGCAGCGCATTTTCCGACAGCAATGAAAATCAACCGGTCTATCCGCTTCAAGTCGATCAATTCTCCGGTGATCGAAAGTATGTCATGATCGCAACGGATCATTTTACGGATCACGTTCCCCGTATCAATAGCTTCGAATCCCGCTTCCGCGATCCCCAGCAATGCCCGCCGCGCGGGCGTAATCGCCAGCTGATCGAAGTTCTGAATCTTCATATTTTATATTTTACCATATCTGCGGATATTTTTATGGCCTTTTCACATGTACGATCCACGATTTACCGGATTCGCGCTTTCACCGCCATGACAAAGCTGGATCGATTTTGTTATAATGAAAACATCATGAATGAAGTCGAACGATTTTCAGGCGCAGCAGGCATGAACATTGAAACCGCGAAATCGGAAATCGAAGCGATGCGCCAGGAAATTTATATGATTGGTGCCAATGATTCCGAATTCAGCGAGATCGCGACCATCCTGAAAGCACTGAAAGATGGAACCTATTCTCCCGAGAAAGCGATCGAAGAAACCCGAAAGATATATGAGAAGAAAATGGATTACCATTGATTTTCCGAAAAAACACCAAAAAACAGCGATCCCATGTTGATCGCTGTTTTTTATCGCAACACCGATCTTGATCAACCGTGCCGCACAACAATGACGTCGCCGTCCTGCACTTCATATTCCTTGCCTTCAATCCGGACCCATCCCTTCTGTTTTGCCGCAGTCCAAGTTTTGGCTTCCATCAACTTCCCGGAACTTATCACCTCAAGCCGGATGAATTTTTGCTCGAAATCGGTGTGAATGACGCCGGCCGCCTGCGGCGCTTTCGTGCCGCGTGTTATGGTCCATGCCCGCGTCTCGTCCTCGCCGGTCGTGAAAAAACTGATCAGATCAAGAACGGCGTAGGCTTTTTTAATGAGCTCCGGAATGCTCTCGGCATTCGCAACGTCCGCAATCACGTAATCCGCGCCAATCGTCTTTATTTTTTCAATAAGCGCTGTCGGAACATCGTTTTCCGTACCGTTCAGAAGATATATCTGCCGCTTCGCCGTGAGCAGATTCAAATCTTTCATTTGTTCGTTTAAACGAATGAGCAAATGAGGATCGGAATTTGAGATCAACAATTCCCCTGCCTCGAGAATATTTTTTATGTTCATAAGGAAATCACGATCGCTGATCGCTTCCTTTTTTCCGCTCCGCGCCTCCGACTCGGCTTTCGCGAGCCGCTTCTCGACCGCGTCGAGGTCCTTCAGAATGAGCTCCGTATTGATGATCTCAAGATCACGCAAGGGATCCACGGAATTTTCCACGTGGATGATATCCGGGTCCTGAAACGCTCGCAACACCGTGACGATCGCCTGCGTTTCACGGATGTGCGACAGGAATTGGTTGCCAAGACCTTCTCCCTTGCTCGCACCCTTGACCAAGCCGGCGATATCGTAAAATTCGACGACCGCCGGGATCTTTTTCTTCGACTTGCTGAGCTCGTCCAGTTTTTCGAGCCGCTCATCCGGCACCGGGACGATGCCGACGTTCGGATCGATCGTGGCAAACGGATAGTTCGCGATCAGAATATCCTGCCTGGTGAGCAGTTTGAACAGCGTTGATTTCCCGACGTTCGGAAGCCCCACGATGCCTATGGATAATTTCATGATTGATACGATCTTGATTTGGCGATGCTCTAACTATCGCCTGTTTTGCCTCGGAATTCAAGAGCTTGCGTTCATTAAAAAGAAATTAAAAAAAGAGTTAGACAGAGCGGTGCACGAGATGACATTGCTTTCGCCGGAATGACAGAGAGGAAGTTTTGAAAAAATTGTAGGACTCATCCTGAAAACAGTTATGTGGATATTTCGAGATAGATTCGAGCGAAAACCGAGAACTTCCGAAGAAGGAATACCCCCGGGGTCTTTCGATGAGGAATTCTCGGTTTGCAGCCAAATCTAACCGGGAGAACCACATAACTGTTGTCGGGATGAGTCCTATTTGATCAATGCGGACAAGAAGATATGCTGGTTCAGAACGATGAACATACTGGCAAGCGAGATGGCGACAACGCCGCCCATGATGACATCCGGATGCTGAATGCGGATCTTCACGAAAATATTCAAGAGAAGCGCGAATGCGAAAATCAACGCCATAAGGAGATAGATATCGTTCACGGCGCTTTTCGGATTCGCGATCACCTGCTGGACCACGCTGGCCTTCGCGATGGATTCCGTAGCTGCGCTCGCCACGGATGTGGCGACGGATACGATGGATGTCTCCCTTGCCGGAACTATGTTCGGTTCAGAGCTTGTCGGTGACGCAACGGATACGCCCGAAACGGAAACTTTTTTCGCTTTTGCCGCGGAGCTGGTGATCACCGGAGCTGCAGATACCGCCTTGATCGACGCACCCTTCACGGCAATGAACATCTGATCTGAACTTGATGTTTGCGATTCTGATGTCGATATCACGGTCGGTTCCGCCCTAAGCGTCGATTGCGTGCCCGATAACGATCCGGATCCTGCCGCCTCCGCTTCGGCCATCAAAACTGATGGCGCACCGAACTCCTCGGCGACATAGATCGCCGGTTGACCGTTATATGTCCCCGTTGCGATCGCAACGCCGATCTGCGTGAAATTCTGATTCATGATATTCGCACGATGTTCCGGTGAATTGAGCCATGCCGTCACTACGTCCTGAGAATCGCTGAAATCAACCGCGAGATTCTCTCCGGCGTAGGTGAAATCGTAACCGACATTTTCGAACCAATGCCATGGCGTAAGACCTGCGGGACTCGTATGGGCAAAATAACCGTTCGCCGCCATGTCATTCGCTTTTTCCTGCGCAGCTTCGGTAAGCAAGGGATTTACCTCCAGCGACGGCATACCGTTCGTGACGCGCGCAGAGTTCGTTCCGTCCGTAAGCGCACTCACCACAATATCGCCCAGGATCGGCGAACGGAAAGCGGGCATGGAAAGACCAGAAAGGAAAAAGAACTCGATAGCGATCGCCAAGGTACAGGCCACCATGACAGTTCGGGAACGCAAAATATGAGGCTTATGGCCATTTTCCGGATGCGGGATAAACCATCTTTTAAAAGCTCCCCAAGCTTTTTTCATAGTTTTTATTATAGCACAAAAGAAATAAATTGAAAAGGCCTTCTAAAAACCATCTCCTCTATCATTCCCGCCCCGCCTACGCAGGGATAAACTCCAGCGGAAATCCATCATTTGCCTTATTTTATTCTCGGGGTCCCCGCTTTCGCGGGAACGACAGAATAGTATCCGACCGCTAAATGCCTTATTCGCCTGTAAAAAGATTTTCTATCTGAAGCCGTGGATTCAGAGAAAAGTTGGCTTCGCGATCCGCAAGTACCAGCATACGATGCCAGAGGATGTTTCTCGTCTTACTCTCCTTCTTCCCTGCCAGGACAAAAATCAATGCATCAATGAACCGGTGAAAACTGAAATCATCCTGTTCCAGTATTTCCTTCACGAGATCACGCCGCCCGGCTGGCTGGGTTTTCAGAAGTTTCTCCGCAAGAGCGATATTTTTCTGCAGATCGCCGTCCGTCGCGAGACGCACCGCAAAACCCGGCTTCCCGAACGATCGTTTAGCAAAAACTTCAGCGTCCACTGGCGAGAACTTCTTTTCCCGCACAAGCCACGCAGTAATTTCCTTTTCAGGGATCAAACCGAAATAGATCTTTTCGACGCGCGACAGAATGGTCGCCAGCAATCCTTCCGGATCTGATGCGATCAAAATGATGAGCGACGATGCCGGCGGCTCCTCGGTTATCTTCAGGAGCGCATTCTGTGCTTCGGCCGTGAGAAATTCAGCTTCATCCAAAATAAGCGTCCTGCGCGGGCTTGTGTTCGGTTTTTGCCAGAGAAAGTTTTTGATCTCGCGCGCCGCGTCGATGCCGATGGAATCCCCTTTTTTCTCCGGATCCATCTGCTTCGCGAACGCCAGATCGATGATCTTGCCGTCCTGCAAAACCTCGTTTTCCGCCGGGAGCTCAAAAATGCCTTTTTCCAAAAAATGCGCGAGCGCCGTCGCGAACGTCCTTTTTCCCGTCATCGCCGGACCATAGAACAAATACGCATGGCCGAGCGCATCCGCAGCGGCAAGTTTTTTAAAATCTTCAATATTCTTTTGACGTCCAATGATCATGAAACAATTTTAGCACACCTCTGGCGCCCGCGTGGACCCTGCGGGACCCAAACCCGCATTTCTAACCTGATAAAGGTAGTGTCCTAACATTAAACGAAGGGCCCATATCACGCGGGCTGTATTACGATAGCCAATTACTCATTAAAAAAATCTAAAAAACAAAAATGGCCATATTATGGCCACTTTTGCACCAAGTTAGAGATGTTCGTTCAGTAGTTATGCTGGACGCTACCTTCGCAATCTATCGTACTGCACAAGTTTTCGAAGTCAAATAAGATTTAATGATTTTTTAATTTCATTTTGAGTTTCACGAGGAATCCTCCTTTCATATCCATTCTTTGTGACTCCTAAACCTGGATCACCGCTTTCGCGGGAACGACAGAAAAGACACGGAACTACTTTATTTTCCCTTTTTCCTGGATTCTGGCTTTCGCGGGAACGACAGACAATTGTTTCTTGGTCAGTTCTCTTATTTCGTCGCGCAAAATCGCGGCAAGCTCGAAATCGAGGCGTTTTGAGGCATCTTTCATTTCGCGCTCCTTCTCGGCGAGCAGCGCCTTGATCGCCGTCTTTGATTTCGGTACAGGTTTGGTTTCGAGCTTGAGGATCTTGTCGACGTCCACCTCAGGCAAAATATCCGTGATCGCTTTTACGATCGTGGTAGGTGTGATGCCGTGCTTCTTGTTATACGCAATCTGGATCTTCCGGCGGCGATCGGTTTCTTTGACGGCACGATCGATGGAACCAGTGATATTGTCTGCGTACATCAAAACCTCGCCCTCGGCGTTCCTGGCAGCGCGGCCGATGGTCTGAATGAGTGAAACTTCGCTTCGCAAAAATCCTTCCTTATCGGCGTCCAGGATGGCGACAAGCGATACCTCCGGCAGGTCAAGTCCTTCACGCAAAAGGTTCACGCCGACCAGCACTTCGATCTTTCCCTTTCGCAGATCGGTCAATATCTTGATGCGATCGAGCGTCTTCACGTCGGAATGCAGATAGTTCACCTTCACTTTCTTTTCCTCAAGATATGCGGAAAGGTCCTCGGCCATCCGCTTCGTGAGCGTTGTCACGAGAACCCGTTCTTTTTTCTTTATCCTTTCTTCTATCCTTGGAATAAGATCGTCCACCTGGCCGCGCGCGGGATGGATCGTGATCTTCGGATCAACGAGTCCCGTCGGCCGGATGATCTGCTCGACGATCCCATGGCTCGGTTCAGGACAGGCCTGTTTGGCCTTTTCCATCTCATAAATACTTGGTGTCGCCGACGTATAGATTACCTGTCCAATGCGCTTTTCAAATTCATTGAATCGCAAGGGACGGTTATCGGCCGCCGACGGCAAACGAAATCCGAACTCGACCAGCGTCTTCTTGCGCGCGGCATCGCCGTTGAACATGCCCTGGATCTGCGGCACGGTCATGTGCGATTCATCGATGATCGTGAGAAAATCCGGTTTTCCGTCCGCCGTGTGGGGAAAATAATCCAGCAGCGTGTCAGGCGGCGCACCCGCAGGTCGCCCCGAAAGATGCCGCGAATAGTTTTCGATGCCATGGCAATAGCCGACCTCGCGCATCATGGCCAGATCGAACTTCGTGCGGCGCTCAAGACGTTCCGCTTCAAGCAGCTTTCCCTCGCCTTCCAGCTTCTTCAACTGATCGCGTAACTCTATTTGAATCTCCTTTATCGCGCGCTCGCGTTCGGGCGCTTCCGTTATAAAATGTTTCGCTGGCGCAAAGACAACATCCGCCACCTGCGGCGTTTTGCCCGGCTGAAAACCTTTCACCGGATCAATCTCATAGATCGCGCGAATGACACTTTCCTTGACCTCGAAATTATAAATGACCTCGCGATCGGCCGGCATGATCTCCCACTGCTCACCGCGCAAGCGATAGGTACCGCGCTTCAGATCGGCAGTCGTCCGGCTGAATTGAAGCTCAACCAGCTTATGCGCGAACTCTTTCCGTTCAATATGATCACCCACCTTGAAATGGATAATGTTCTCAGCATAAACCTCCGGCGCACCCAAGCCGTAGATGCATGACACCGACGCCACCACGATCACATCGCGACGCGTGAGGAGCGCCGTTGTCGCCGCGTGGCGAAGCTTATCGATCTCATCGTTGATCAGCGCTTCCTTGTCGATATACGTATCGCTCGACGGGATATACGCCTCCGGCTGATAGTAATCATAATAGGAGACGAAATAGTTGACGGAATTCTTCGGAAACAGTTCGCGGAACTCATTGCAAAGCTGAGCGGCAAGCGTCTTATTGTGCGCGATCACGAGCGTCGGTTTCTTCATTTCCGTGATCACATTCGCCATTGTGAACGTCTTGCCAGAGCCCGTGACGCCTAAAAGAACCTGGTCGCGATAGCCTTTCTTCAATCCCGCCACAAGTTCAGCAATCGCTTTTGGCTGGTCGCCTGCCGGACTATTGTTTGAAATAAGTTCAAAATCCCTTGTTTCCATAGCTTTAAAGATACACGAAGACAATTCATACGTCCAAGATCCTTTTGCCCCGGTTTTGCATATGCAAAACCGGGGCAAACAAAAACCGCCTTCCCGCCTCACACGGAAAAACGGTTCTTGTTTTTTTACTCACTGAACTAACGAAATCCATTATAGCACGTCTCGCGTGAATGCAAAATAATCCTGTGGAAAACTGGCATCGTGGTAGAATAAAAAAGCAATAATCGGTGTTTTTGATGTTCATCCGAAAACTTTTTCCTTTCCTTGGACGTATTCTCAGATAGGGAACAACCCGCATCAAACCTTTCTTTTATGAACCATTAAAAAAAACGTTAACCTTTCATATTTCACATCCTTATTTAAAATCGTGATCCTTTTTATCCAAAAAAATAGATATTTAATCGCCGTAAGCGCGGTAATCTTTATTCTTATATTCATGCCGTTATTGAGCGCACCGCATCGAACCTTTGCCGCCACGACCGATACGAGCACTGAAACGACCGCACAGAAACAGCAAGCCCTCGAAACCCAGCTCTCTCAGCTTGAATCGCAGATCGATCAATACGAGAACCAGATCGCTGCGGACGAGAAAAAGGGAACAACGCTCAGTAGTGCGATCAGCACCCTGAACTCCGAGATCGCGAAGGTCGAGCTCCAGATCCAGGCCACCAATCTGACACTGGAGGAGATCAACAGCCAGATCGCTGACACAGAATCCCAGATCATGATCACGTCGGATGGCATCGCGGGCAAAAAACTGGTCGTTGCCGACCTCCTTCAGACGCTCTATAAGAACGATCAAACAAACGCCCTCGAATCGTTCATCGAGAATCCCCAGATTTCCGATCTCTGGGACGTCGTACAGAATATTTCTCTCCTTGAGGCCAATCTCAATGCGAACGTCACGGAACTCACCACGCTCACCGGACAGCTCCAGGGCCAAAATCAGCAGCTTACCGTCTCGCAAGCCGCCGCTGCAAGCGCGCAGGAATACGAGGCTGCTCAAGCGCAGCAGATCGCCAGCACGAAAAGTCAGGAAAGCACCCTGCTCACTGAAACGAAGGGGCAGGAATCGACCTATCAAGCGCTCGTTACAAAAACAAAACAGACAGCCGCTCAGGTGCGCGCTCAGATATTCCAGCTCTTGGGCGGCGGACAGCTTACCTTCGGACAAGCTTACCAATACGCCGAGGTCGCCTCGCAAGCGACCGGCGTTGATCCGGCGTTGATCCTCGCGGTCCTTGATCGCGAATCCGCGCTCGGCCAAAACGTCGGGCAGTGCAGCTATAAAACGGCAATGAGCCCTTCGAACATTCCGACTTTTCTCCAGATCACCGCACAACTCGGCCTGAATCCCGACAGTATGATGGTATCATGCGCGAATTCAGACGGTGCTTATGGCGGCGCGATGGGGCCAGCGCAGTTCGAACCGTCGACCTGGGAACTCTATGCTGCACGAGTAACGCAGATCACCGGCAACAATCCCCCGTCGCCATGGAGCAATTCCGATGCCTTCGTTGCGACAGGTTTGTATCTCGAAGATGCCATGTCGGGATGCAAGGCAAGCTATACGGCGACCGCGAGCATTGAACGGTGCACCGCGGCAAAATATTACGCCGGCGGCGCTTGGGCGAACTATCTCTGGACCTATGGCGAAGCGATCGTCGAACAGGCGCAAACCTTCACGCAGGATATCGCGACCATCACGAACTCTTAAATAACCTTACGTCGGATAACTTTTCGTTCGGATGAATTTTGAACCAGAAGGATGAACGATAAAATATCTATTTTTCTTCTCCCTTGTTTTCAAGCTCCAAGCAGACCGAATTTATGCAAAAGCGCTTACCTCCTTTTTCCTTCGGGCCATCGTCAAACACATGACCGAGATGCGCGCCGCATGTCTTGCAGATAACTTCCATGCGATGCATACCTCCACTGTCATCGGGACGGAGCTCGATCCTTTCGAGATTCGCAGGTTCCGTGAAGCTCGGCCAGCCGGTTCCGGAATCGAATTTCGTATCCGATGAAAAAAGCTCAGTACCGCAAATCGCGCACTTATACATCCCTTTGCCGTGCTCGTTCCAATATTTCCCCGTAAATGCCCGTTCGGTACCACCTTTGCGCGCAACCGCATACAGCTCTTTTGAAAGCTCATCGTTTTGCTTCATTTTTTAATAACTGGATGAATTTTGTTTGTAATTTTTGGACCTTTGGCTCGATGATCAATTGACAATAAGGGGCGCCCGGATGTTTCTTGAAATATTCGCGATGATAATCTTCCGCCTCATAGAACGCATCAAGCGGAACGACCTCCGTGACGATCGGTTTTCCGCCGGGATCGGAAGCTTCCAGATCTTTGATGAATTGCAAAGCTTCATTCTTTTGTTCATCCGACGTAAAGAAGATCGCCGAGCGATATTGCGTGCCGATATCATCTCCCTGCCGATTCAGCGTAGTAGGATCATGCGTCGCAAAAAAGACGGTCAGCAGATCGTGAAATTTGATCAGGGAAGGGTCATATTCGACTCTCGTCACTTCCGCATGGCCCGTGGTTCCCGTGCACACCTGTTCGTAGGTCGGATTTTTCACGGTTCCGCCCGCATATCCCGGCAACACGGAAGTGACACCGCGGAGCTCGCTGAAAATCGCTTCCGTACACCAGAAACATCCTCCGCCAAAAACCGCGATCTTTGTTCTTTGTTCCATCATCCAAAAGTAAAAGTGAAAGCCTCAAGTCCCGGCGAATCGATAATAAGCTCCAAGGTATGCGTGCCGGAACCGTCGGGATTATCAACAAGATTATAAAGCCTGCTTTCCTGGATGAACACCTTTCCGTCTTTCACGTCCGTGCCTGCCGCTGCGTTCGTGATCGGCTTGCCATCCTGCAGAACCTCGATATTCACGCCCTGTGGCGCTGCGGCAACGAAATAAACCTTGCCGGCCGTATATTTATAGATGATCGTCGCACTGGTGGCATTGTTGGATGCGTATTGATTATCGAAATACCAACTGCCACCGAGATAAAGCTTGTTCAACCCCATGATCATGGGCTGCGCAAGCGTCTGATTGCCTACGGCGTTCTGCGTGCCGTTCGCAAGATACTGATTCCGTTCGGAACCGAAATAGGTTTCAGGACTCATTAAACCGCCGGAGATCACGCTCTGCGGAATGAAAACCGTTGACGTCGGCATGGTACCCGCTTGCACGCCAAGGATCTGGTCGCGCTCGGCGATCAGCTTTTGGATCTCCCCTTCGGTTTCGCCATAGCTTCCTTCGCCGATCTGATCATGCACGATATAGCCTGCCATATCGATCAGATATTCATGCGGCCAATAAAGATTGCCATACGCATCCCAGGTGCCGTAATCGCTGTCCAAAACAACGGGGTATCTGATGCCATATTTCTGCACCGCGGACTCGACATTCGAAATATTGCTTTCAAAAGCGAATTCAGGCGTATGGATGCCCACGATCTCGAGCCCCTGGTCATGATAGCGATCGTACCATGCGTTCAGATACGGTATCGTACGAATACAATTGATGCAGCTGTACGTCCAAAAATCGAGCAATACCACGTTCTTCCCGATAAGATCCGTAAGCTTGAAGCTCGATGACGTATTCACAAATCCTGTCGGGTCTACGATCTCGATCGCCGGTTGGTATCCTGCTTTCTGATCGGCTGCCACAAGTTTTTGAAGCGCCAGCGCACTGGCCGCATTTGACATTGAAGCCGTGCTCGCAGTTGTCGATCCGATCGCGATCGTCTGAGCTCCCACGCCAGGCTTTATAGGATGAACCCTGATCGCTTCGAGATACACGACAGCCGCCGCGATAAGAAGCAAGGAAAAAACAAAAGTCAGGGTTTTATATTTCATGTTATGTGTGAAGCAAAAGATCGTTCACGAATCCGAAATTCGCCACGAGCGAAAGGTCCTGCGTAAAAACAAGAATGCCAAGTACAACAAGCACGGCGCCGAACGCGATCGTCACATAATGAAGCACGGTGGCATAACGATTGATGAATCGCGCCGCCTGCGATACGAACGCGCCAACGACAAGAAACGGCACGCCAAGGCCGAACGCATATGAAAGAAGAAGCGGGAAGGCTTCGCCCGGCGTCGATGCCGCAAGGCCAAGGATACCGCCGAGCACCGGCCCCACGCACGGGGTCCAGCCGGCGGCGAACGCAAAACCGAAGATCAGCGACGTCAGATATCGTGAATGAAAATTGATCTTCGGGGTCAGCTTATGGTCATATTCCAAAAATCGGATCTTAAAGAATCCCATCAGGTATAACCCGAAGAAGATGATGACGGCCCCGCCGATCCACGAAAGCCATGTCTGCACCGCGTAAGCGGCATGCGCAAGAACACCGTTCAGGAGCACGCCAAGCGCTGCGAAAACGATCGAAAATCCGATTACGAAAAATAAGCTGTTCAAAAATATCCCCCATCGTTCTTTGGCGTCTGTCGCATTCTCGGATGATGCTCCGCCAAGATAAGCTAAAAATCCCGGAATGATCGGAAGAATGCAGGGCGACAAAAAAGATACGATACCGGCAAGGAAAGCAACGATAACAGGAATATCTGTCACCTGACAATTATACCAAATCCATATAAGGACGCTATCTAAAGTTCCCGTGTCTTATCCCTTGCCTCTAAAAGGCTTGATTTCATTGATATATTTTCGCTCTGCGGGGGCGGTAAGAATCGGACTCACGTTAGTGGTTTTGGAGACCACTGTCCTACCATTGAACGACGCCCCCCTCTTTTAGATGCCTGCTTATTTTAACGTAACTTATAAAAAAATACACCCCGTCGAAGCGGGATGTATTTTTTGTGATACTGAAATTTATTTTCCGGTGATCCGCGCTTCCTTGTGGGGAG
>CAJAQL010000001.1 GCA_903944135.1 uncultured Parcubacteria group bacterium | reverse complement strand
GGATATTTTTTGCTTTCAGGAAGTGTTTAGTACGACCACGGACCTTGAGTTCGGCAGTAGCGGGGAAAAGATGAATCTGTATCAGGATATTTCAAGAATACTGACGTCCCACAGAGGTCATCTCAGCCCGAAATCAAAGGGGTACGATTACCGTGGTTATATCGGCAAGGACGTCGATTTTGGCAACGCGATCTTCATTAAAAAAAATATTCCGGTGCTTTTCCATGAGGAGCTCTTTGATCTTATTTCCGATGCCGGAACCGATTGGCGGGAAAAAGCGATCGCGAAAGCGCAATGCGTCACGGTTGCGGTCGATGAAAGACCGCTCACGATCTGTAATTTTCATGGCATGTGGATCAAGGGTACGCATAAAAAAGATACTCCTGAACGATTGAGCCAATCCCGGCATCTTCGGGGAGCTCTCGATAAAATTTCCGGAGAAAAGATCATCTGCGGCGATTTCAATCTTCTCCCTGACGGCGAAAGCATCAAAATACTGGAGCGTGATATGCGTAATCTGATCCGGGAATATGGCATTACCTCAACGCGCAGCTCGCTCTATGCCACAAGCCCGGTCATGTATGCCGACTATGCACTGACGACACCTGGCGTCAGGGTGGATGATTTCAAAGTTCTTTCCGATGAGGTCTCTGATCATCTTGCTCTTTTTCTTGATTTTAAAATTTAAACCGCCACGATGTGGCGGTTTAAATTTCATGGCTTACCTCATCCGAAGATCATTCCTCGCTCTCTCCGCTCGGAGCATCTTCTTTGTTATCTTCTTCGGCTTTATCAAAGGATTCAATGACTTTTGCCTTGATCGTTTCTATAAGTTTTTTGTCCTCTTTCAGTTTCAGTCGTGCATTATCGAAACCGACGCCTAATTTCTCGCCTTCGAACGAAAAGCTTGCGCCGGCTTTTTTGACGACGCCGCGATTGACCGCTGCATTCAAGACGTCGCTCTCGTAGGAAATGCCCTGATTGAAAAGAATATCGAATTCAGCGGCCTTGAACGGCGCGGCGACCTTGTTCTTCACTACCTTTGCCTTTACGCGGTTGCCGATGATATTCTCGCCTTTTTTCACCTGCGCGATGCGGCGGATATCGATGCGAACCGATGCCGCGAAGGGAAGAGCGCGTCCGCCCGGCGTCGTTTCCGGATTGCCGAACATCACGCCGATCTTCATGCGGAGCTGGTTGATGAAGATGACCATGGTTTGCGTGGATGCCGCGATCGCCGTAAGTTTGCGCAGGGCCTGACCCATCATGCGTGCCTGGCGTCCTACATGTTGCTCTCCCATCTCGCCTTCAAGTTCCGCTTTCGGCGTAAGGGCAGCCACGGAATCGACGACGACGACCGCGATCATGCCGGATCGCACTAAACTTTCCAGGATATTCAATGCTTCTTCGCCGCTATCCGGCTGTGAGATCAACAGTTCATTCACATTGACGCCGAGTCTTGCTGCATACTCGGGATCCATGGCGTGTTCCGCGTCGATGAAAGCCGCTTTGCCGCCCATCTTCTGCGCCTGCGCGACGACGTTCAATGCCAGAGTCGTCTTGCCGCTTGATTCAGGACCGAATATCTCGATGACCCTGCCGCGCGGCAACCCGCCGACGCCGAGCGCCAGATCGAGCGAAAATGAGCCCGTAGGGACTACCGCAACATCAACTTTACTGACCTCGCCGAGCCGCATAATGGAGCCTTCGCCGAACTTTTCCTGAAGCGACGAAAGAAGCTCGTTGAGCTGTTTATCGCTGACCTCCTTGGTCTCTTTTGGCCTTGCCGCTTTCGTTTCTTTTCCTGCCGAACCTGTATTTTTTGATTTTTTAAAGTTTGCCATAAGGCAATTATATCAGATGGGAGATTAAAAATATATTAAAGGTTCCGGTCTTTTCTTTTGGGCAACCCGCTTCGTCTCGCAACATACAGCTCACTCAGATACGAAAAAAGGTCGCCCAGCTCCGCAGTCGCGGGCACCCGACCTTTTTTCTATTCGTTCGCGTATGTTTAGCTCGTTTTCGCTTAGGTTGCCCAAAAGAAAAGCCCTACACTTGGATTTTTCAATCCGTCATCCTGTTGCAAGATGGGATGACAGATTCCTTTTCTTTTCTGGATCCCCGTATGCGCGGGGTTACTTTTCTGGCGATTCGGTGGTCGTTGAGACGGTTGTTGACGTCGTTGGTATTGTCGTCGGTGATGTGATCTGCGGCGTTGAACTGGATGAGGTTTCTGCCGGAGCGTTATAGATGATCTGCTCCATGATATTGGTTGTGCCACCAAGGAATTTCTTTGCGGAGATTTCGAATGGATTTACGCCATTTTGCGGCATGAGGACGTTTTTTTGCCATGAACCGTCGCTTGCAATAGTCACTTCGTCGCCGTTAATGTAAAGCGAATCAGCATTTTTGACCGTGCCCTGGATCACGACACTGCTTGATGTGATGACGGACGGGTTTCCGTCAGTGGATGTAGGTGATGTAATGGTGATGATGGGCTTCCCGATGATGTGCGGCAGTGAAAAAGCAAATATGAAAAGGATTACCAAGACAACCGCTGAAATAGCAACGATTTTCGCGGGAGATTTCTTTGCGAAGCGGTTACTGGGAAGCGCATCCGTGGGACCGGATTTTCCGACGTCTCCTCCTTTTTTTATTTTGAGCCACCATGCTTCGCCGTCGAAATCAAGGACTTCGCCGAGACGCATAAGATATCCGCGGAAGTAGGGTGTCGGGGGCACGTGTTCAAAATCTCCCTTTAACAGGTTTTCGATATGATTGCTCGCGATACCGCTCACATCGGAAAGCCTTTTCAGGGAGATGCCTTTTTCTTTTATGCGGTCGCGGAGGAAGATTTCAAAAGTTGTTTCTTCAGGTTCCATGGCGGAGATTATTTCAAGGATCGATCTTTATATTTTTCGATCTCTTCGCGAAGGATATCCTTTGCGCCATCGATCGCGCCGTGGATATCTTCAGCTTCTGCGTCGGCGCGAAGCGTAATGTTTTCCACATGCACTTTTGCGGATGTTTTATAAATAAGACCGTTTTGGTGATGATTGGTCGTCTTTTCCACCTCGATCGTAAGCTCTGCGGGATTTTTTCCGCCAATGGCATCAACGAATTTTTCGAGCTGAGCGAATTTTTTTTGAAGATAATCCTCGGTGGCAGGAGCAAGGTCGATGTCTTTTTTGATGACGATGATATTCATTTTTTTGATGATCTTTTTTTTATTCTACCACAAAATGCTTCTTGGAAATATATCTCCTGTCTTCGCGCGGCGGAGGAAGTATCGGATCATGATCGTGCGATCATGCCGCTGCTTTTATGATCTGGATCTCCGGCTCAAGCTTAACGCCGAATTTCCGATATACCTTCTTTTGGGCAATGGCGATGAGAACAAGCACGTCGCGGGCGGTCGCGTTATCGGAATTCACTATAAAATTCGTATGCTTTGGCGAGATCACGGCGCCGCCATATTTCATGCCTGAAAGGCCGCTCTCGCCGATCAGCTTTGCGGCGGCGATCACGGGGATAGGATCGGTTTTTACGGAAAATGACGAGCCCTGATATTGGATGGTGCGGTCTTTTATGGCTAGACGATATTCCTTGCTCCGTCGGTCAACGATCTTCGAGAGGGGGACGTTCTTGAAGACACTTCCGGCGCTCGGGTATTCGAGTGGATGGTGCGTCTTGCGCCACTCTTTTTTCTCGCGGAGTGCTGCGGATATTTTCTTCTCGTCGCCTTTTTTCATGCGAAATGTCGCTTCGAGTATTATTTCTGCGGGATGTTTTTTGAAGAAGCTTGTACGATAGCTGAAGCCGCACTGCATAACGTTCCGCGTAGCGAATCGCATGGTTTCCATATTGAAGCTCCTTACGTTTTTTATATTATCTTTTGTCTCGCCGCCGAAACATCCGGCGTTACCGCGGATCGCTCCGCCTAAGGTTCCCGGCAGTCCGCCTGCCCATTCGAAGCCGGCAAGAGAATTTCTTGCGGCGAAATTCGTGAGTTTTGCCATAGTGATGCCGGCGCCTGCAGTGATCAGATTTCCCTTGGCGCCGATCTTCGAGATATTGATCTTAAGAACCAATCCATCGAATCCGGCGTCGCTCATGAGAAGATTTGTGCCACCGCCAAGCACGAAGCAGGGGATCTTGCGAGCTTTTGCTTCCGCAATCGCCCATGCTACATTGCTTTCCGTTTTTGCTTCAAAAAAAAATCGCGCCGGTCCGCCGATCCTGTAATTGGCGAACTTCGCGAGTGGGATATTTTCTTTGAATTTCGGCATGGAGGGTATGCGGATGCTGCTTTTCACTATTGAGTTCAAAGGGTCGCGAGCGGGTGACCTCCAATTCTGTTTGATTTTGAATGAGTGCTCGTGCTCGCGACCCTTTGAACTCAACGCCATTTTATTATAGGCGGAAACAACAAAAAACCAAAAACCCCCTTGCGGGGGCCTTTGGCCAAACAGAATCGTGTGGGATATGCCTCAATCGACGTCGTCGCTAAGGTATACTCGCACTCGTTCGGTGAAATTATAGCAGAAGAATTACTTTTTTGTCAAGTTTTTTCTTTTGTAATTCGTGATATTTGGTTCATAAATAAGCGAATTGGTGCATTCTATTTTTTGATTTAAGTTCGCTCTTATGCGTTAATATTTTGAAATTTTCGCGATATGGGAATATACTCAACGCGTTCAGAGTTTACTTTTTTTTAAGGGGCCGTTCTATCGAGTGGGCCAGGCATTTCATAAAAATTTAATGTAAATAAAAATTATATGGCAAGCTATTTGAATTTGAAGAAAACAAAAGAAAAGGACGGAGAGATCGCCTTCGAGGCGGAGCTTGCGGCTGATGTCGTCACTGAATATGAAGGCGAGGCGTTGGAAGAGGCCGGTGAAGACATTTCACTCCCTGGTTTTCGCAAAGGGAAAGTGCCGCCTGCCATGGTGCGGGAGCGGATGGATCCGGTGGAGCTTTTGGAAGAGGCGGCGCACAAAGCGCTTCCCGAAGCGATCCGTGAGATCATCGGGTCGGAAAAGCTGTCTATTTTGGGTACGCCGGAGGTCGGACTCGTGAAACTGGCGCCTGGAAACCCCGTTGTTTTCACGGCTCGCTTCGCGCTTATGCCTGAGATAGGACTCCCGGACTACAAGAGCATTGCGAAGAAGATCGCAGAAGAGAAAAAGCCGGTTGAAGTGAAAACCGAGGAAGTTGATGAGGCCATTCATCATCTCCGTGAGATGTTCCGTGGCGGCGAATCGGGTAAGGAAGGCGATGAAGCATTGCCCGAGCTGACCGATGATTTCGTGAAGCAATTCGGTCCGTATAAGAATGTCGCCGAGTTCAGGGAGGAGCTTGAGCGGAATTTGAAAGAGGGCAAGGAGCGCGACGAAAAAGAAGTTCGGCGCGAGGCGATGGTGCAGGCGATCGCCCAGAAGACAAAGATAAAGATACCGAAATTGCTCGTGGATCAGGAGCTCGCCGCGTTTTTCGAGCATCGCGATGAAGAGCTTCAGAAGGCAGGCGTTTCACTTGAGGATTATTTGAAGCAGGTCAAGAAAACGGCAGAAGAATTAGAGAAGGAGGAGAGAGAGGCGATCGGAAAACAGATCGCCGCAAGTTTGATCATGGGGGCGATGCGGAAAGAGGAAAAGATCACAGCGGACGAAAAGGACATTGCGGCAAATATCGTCGCCTTGAAGCGCCGCTATCAGGATCGCACCGATGCTGAACTTTGGGAGCCGGCCGAGTCGATCGCGATACAGAAAAAACTGTTCGAAATATTGGAAGGCGAAGAGCATAAAAAAGATGAGAAACGCGCGGAGGCCGCTGAATAACGGTGTGACAAGTGCGTTTTTTTTGCTATCATAATTGCAATGGGATCACTCTACGATAAAACACGGCTCGAAAGTAAGGAATATAAAATTTCGCTTGATGCGCAGGAAAAAGCATTGCAACCTTTGCTCGCGCGGAATGATGCCTATGCGGAGCGCGTGAAGCGCTATCTTGCGATGCCCGACCTTCCGCGCACGCCGGGAAGTCCGTTATTCGATATCGTCGCACGTGTCAGAAGTCTGCCGATCATCGAGAATTTCGACAACGTCATTGTTCCGGAGGTCGTGCCGGCAAATATCACTTTTGACCTTTTTGATTTTCCGCCCGAGCATCCGGCGCGGAGCATGTCCGATACCTATTACGTCGACGACAAGAACGTTCTGCGCACCCATGACACGGTCATGTGGTATTACTATCTGAACTTACCGGAGATCAAGGAGAAGATTGCCGCCCGGAAACCGCTCGGTGTCATATGCTACGGGAAGGTCTATCGCAAAGATGAGATCGACCGCCATCACATGAACGTCTTCCATCAGATGGATGGGTTGTATTTGGTTCCTGACAGCGAAGGGATTCTTCCGATCGACGAATTGAAGAATGTGCTGACCGGGATCGTGCAGGGCGTTTTCGGCAAGGACGTGAAATACCGTTTTTTGGATGATACGTTCCCGTACACGGATCCATCGCTTCAAGTTGAGGTTGATGTCAATGGCCAGTGGCTCGAGATCTTGGGCGGCGGCATGGCGAAAAAGAGCTCGCTCCGAAAAATGGGGCTTGAAGGATACAATGGCTGGGCCTTCGGTTTCGGCCTGGAACGTCTTGCCATCATCAGTATGCAGTTGCCGGACATCCGGCTGTTGTGGTCGGATGATGAGCGCGTAAAAAAGCAGCTTCATTTGGGACAGAAATTCGTCGAAGTGAGCAAATATCCGGCGATCGTCCGCGACATTTCTTTTGTGGTGAAAAAGGATTTCATGCCGAACGTTTATTTCGATCTTGTCCGTGACGTGGCGGGGGATCTTGTCGAGCAGGTCGAACTCCTCGATGAATACGAGAATGACGAAAAGTTCGGTGTCGACAAAAAAAGCTATGCCTATCGGATCACCTATCGCGCAGGCGACCGCACGCTCACGAATGACGAGATCGATATTTTGCATAAGACACTTGAGAAAAAGACCGCCGAAGAATTCGGTGCCGTGGTGAGATAGGCTTCATGCAGATGATCTCTGTTGCCGTTGTCCTGAGCTATGCGAAGGATTTTTTCGGAAGGAAAAGATTTCTCGCCGGGCCCGAAATGGCTTATAGTTATTGAGATGAAAAAGGACTTTGCGGTTCCGGAAGAGGTTTCTCATATTTGCGCCACACTCGCGGGGGCGGGTTTTGAGGCGTATCTCGTGGGAGGTTGCGTGCGCGACATGATACTGAAACGGATACCGAAAGATTGGGATATTGCGACAAATGCGAAACCGAAAGAAGTGCAGGGGTTATTTCCGGACAGTGTGTATGAGAATGACTTCGGGACGGTGATCGTGAAAACGGAAGAGCTCCCGGAAAGCACGGGTCCTCGCCTCCGCGAGAATGACAAAGAGAAAACAGAGAAGAAAATAAAAGCGGTTGAGGTGACGACCTACCGCATCGAAGGAAAATATTCCGATAAACGGCATCCGGATGAGGTGAAGTTTGCAAAGACGATCGAAGAAGATCTTTCGCGGCGTGATTTCACCGTGAATGCGATGGCGATGGACTTGAAGGGTGGCATCACCGATCCGTTTTTCGGGCAGGAAGACATCAGGAAAAAATCCATCCGCGCGGTCGGGAATGCCGAAGAGCGGTTCCGTGAGGATGCGCTCCGCTTGATGCGTGCGGTGCGGTTCGCAGTGGAACTGGATTTTGAGATCGAGCTCAACACGCGGCGGGCGATAGAAAAATTGGCGGGCGGGCTTGAGGAGATCGCGAAGGAACGCATTCGCGACGAGTTCGAGAAGATGATCATGACGCCGCAGGCTGCGCGCGGAATTCTGCTTCTCGAGGAGCTCGATCTTTTGCGCTATGTCCTGCCGGAACTTCGCGAGGGGCTTGGCGTCGGCCAGAACAAGCATCATATTTACAGCGTGTTCGAACATGACGTGAAGGCGCTCGATTATACCGCAAAGCAGGGCTATTCACTTCCGGTGCGGCTCGCGGCACTTCTGCATGACGTCGGCAAGCCGCGCGTAAAATCCGGCGATGGGCCGGATTCCACGTTCTATCAGCACGAATACGTGAGCGCGAAAATGACCGTGCAGGCGCTTGACCGTCTGCGATTCCCGAAGGATCTCGTGGACCAGGTCGCCCATCTCGTTCGGCGGCACATGTTTCACTATAATGTCGGTGAGATATCTCCGGCGGGCGTGCGCCGGTTCGTCGTACGCGTGGGATCCGAAAACATCGATGATCTTTTGAAAGTGCGCGAAGCCGATCGCATCGGTTCGGGCGTCAAAAAGGCGGTTCCTTACAAATTACGCCATCTGCTTTTTATGATCGATAAAGTGAAGCGGGATCCGCTTTCGCCGAAGATGCTCAAGATAACGGGTGATGATGTGATGCGGGAACTTGCTTTGCCCGAAAGCCGGCGCGTCGGCTGGATCCTTGCATCGCTCTTTGATGAGGTGCTCGATGATCCGGAACGCAATAACCGCGATGAGCTTACCCTGCGCATGAAGAAACTGAACACGCTTACCGATGATCAGCTCAAACTTCTTGCGGAAAATGCGAAAAATAAAAAAGACGAACTGGAAGGTGAGGCTGAAGAGGAAATGAAAAAACAGCATCACGTATCGTAGGCGCGTTCAAAAAATATCCATCCGTCATTCCGGGCTTTGCGAGGAATCTCATGGAAACAACAAAGATCAAACAATTCGATTGATAAATCGAATATTCCGGTTTATACTATTTTCAATGTCTGTTTTTCGCGACGAAAAGATCTGGCGATGGGTGACGAACCTATGGACGATAGCATTCGTCCTTTTTTTAATCGCGGATTTTTTCATGAAGAACGGCTATGATTTTCTCATCGCGCCTTTCAGTGTCATCTATGTCGGCGTATTGAGCATCTATGCCGGAACGAAGGAATTCGGCCGTTGGTACGATTTTCACGAAAGCCGTCATCCCGGCGAGTGGTTCGTGATCGGCTGGACGGCCGTCATTTTGGGGCTCACGGTCTGTTCTTTGGTCTTAGGAAGGGGATATGTGGTTTCTCCTGAAGCGGTGGCGGATTATATCATGGTGCTGTCGGTATTCGCGCTCACGCAGAAATCGAAACAGCTGCACCACAAAAAAAGGACGCGGCGATAGGATCTGGGATAGACAGAATTTCTTAAGTGCGCTTTAATAGACGGGCAGTTAATGCTGCTGATCGTGCGGGCCGTCGTATACCGGTAGTACATGCGCTTCGGGTGCGTAAAGACCGGGTTCAATTCCCGGCGGCCCGACAACTCCGATTTTCCGGTTTTCCGGAAGATATATAAGACAACAAAAAATACCGTTCCGAGGGGTTCGTCTTCGCATACCCTCGGAACGGTATTTTTTGTTGTCTTACTGTAATAATCTTCCGGAAAAGAAATTCTCCATTTATAGAAAATCGCAAAACATAGCTGAGTTTTGTGATTTTCAGAGGAAGAAGAAAGCTCATTTTTCTATCGGTTCATTCGTGCGAGTGAGCCGATCGTTGCTAATGGAAGACCGAGGTTCAATTCCGATCATTTTGGAATTTTCATATATTTTGCTATGATATGCCAATGACCATTGATGAATTCCAGAAGATGGACCTGCGGGTCGGCAAAATCCTTTCGGCCGCGCGCGTGGAAGGTTCCGAAAAGCTTTTGAAACTGTCGGTCGATATCGGAGAACCGCGCCAGATACTTTCCGGCATCGCGAAATCTTACGCGCCCGAGGATCTTGTCGGTAAGGAGGTCGTCATTATCGCGAATCTTGACCCGCGCATGATGATGGGCCTCGAAAGCCAGGGGATGATCCTTGCGGCGCACGGCGAAAATGGCGAGCCCGTCATGCTCGCGGTCGAACGAGATGTTCCGCCCGGCGCGAAAATAAGCTAACTAAAATTCTGGATTCCCGCCTTTGTGGGAATGGCAAGTTGTATAAAATCATGCAAAAGAAAATAATCATCACCATTTGTTTTGCCATAGTGGTTATCGGTCTTGTTTGGGCGGGTGCTTGGTATGAATCCCGTGAAGAGCAAAAAAACAATGAGGCACAATCGCAACAGGGAGCCGCGCTCATTGCCCAAGAAAAACAAACTCAAAATACTATCATGCAAGAATTAAAAATAACTGACGATATAGTGGGCACGGGCGCTGAGGCGCAGACCGGAGATACGGTAAGCGTGCTTTACTCGGGTTCGCTTGATAACGGTACGGTATTTGATGCCTCGGCCAAACATGGCAATCAGCCATTCAGCTTCAAGCTTGGCGCCGGCGATGTCATTAAGGGGTGGGATCTTGGCGTGGCAGGCATGAAAGTCGGCGGTAAGCGGGAACTGGTGATCCCGCCGGAACTTGGCTATGGCGCCTCGGACTATGGACCGATTCCGGGAAATTCAACATTGCATTTCACCGTGGAACTTCTTTCGATAAGCACAAGTTCCGCTTCTACGACGGGGCAATAAATAAAGTTCGTTCGAGAGTGCTATAATCAATAAGTGGAAAAGAACGATCTTTTAAGAAAAAATGCGGCAGGTCAGGCGTTCCTGTCGACCATTCTTCTTATTGGCGGCGTTATGATCGTGATCGCGGCGACGGTTGCGGTGCTTGCCGCAACATTCGTGGATAGCGGTTATGGTTTGCAAGCATCGGAGAAGGCGGAGGCCGTTGCGACGGCGGGCGTAAATGATGCTTTTCTCCGATTGGTCCGCAATACGTCATTCACGTCGGCGGGATATTCCGTGACGGTTCCGAACGGCACCGCAACGGTTTCCGTGACGCAGGGGTCGGGTTCTGCCGCCGGCCTTGATACAGTATTTTCGGCGGCGACCGTAAGTGGCCGTACGCGCAAGATAAATGCGGTGTTTGGTATCAGCTCTTCGACGGGGCAGGTTGTATCGATTTCTTGGCAAGATGTCCAATAGCGAAAAGAAAATAAAAGCGGGCCTAGGAAAGGCAGGAGGCATCATGGACAGGATGATGCGCCTTTTGCGTATTCGTCCTATCACGGGTGGCCTCGAAATAACAGATCAGCTCTTGCGGCTCGCCTATTTCGATGGCGCGGCATGGCAATTCCGCGCCGTCCGCATTGAACCCGGCGTCTCCGAGGGAGGGAAGATAAAAGATGAATTTGCGTTCGCTGCGGCGCTTGCGGCGCTTCGATCCCAAATACCTGAGCTGGCGAAAAAGGGCAGTATTATGAACGTGGTCGTCTCTCTCGGTGCGGCATCGATCTATAATCAGGTTTTCAACCTGCCGATCATTACGGGAGAAGGCTTTGATACGGCGATGCGGTTGAACCTGCAGATGTCTTCTTCGGTCGATGCCGCGGAGGCATATTCCGGATGGGAGATCATCAATCGAAACGAGTCACTCGGGAGGGTCGAGGTGCTTGGCGCGTTTGCGGATCGCGCGATGGTTGATGCGATGACCAATATTCTTTTTTCTGCCGGATTCGTCACGGTCGCCGTGGAGTCGAAAGCGCTCGCGGTGGCTCGGACATTGCGCGAGTATGCATCGGGAATGGATTTCGAGAAGCCTTATCTTGCCGCTATCATCGATGATAGCGGGCTTGATTTCATTATTCTCCGTCATGGACGGCTTTGTTTTGAATATATGAGTCCGTGGCGTGATATTTCCGATGAGAAAGGAGAAATAACACTGGATAAATTCAAGCAGACTTTCACGCTCAATTTACATCAAGTCGTCAATTTTTATCGCCAGCATTGGAAAAAGCCCATTACCGCAATCGGGCTTTCGGGAGGATTTTTCGTCGACGAAGCCCGTGCGATCATAGGAGAGACCGAGCCGATGCCGGTGTTTATACTTGAAGACTCGCTCGGCGGCGCTGTTCCTGATGCGTGGACCGTAGCGTTAGGGTCGGGATTGCGTGCGGCGACGCCTCGAAGCAAGGACCGGGAGATAACCTTCCTCGGCGAAGGCGCAAAAGAGCTTTTTGAAGACAGCGGAATGCTTGATTTTCTGTCGTTCTGGCGCGTGGCGGTTCCAGTCGTTCTTGGCATCCTGGTTATCGCGTTCGCCATTACCGACGTTTTTCTACGGACTACGGAAAATAGCGCGGCGACATATTCCGCGTCCGTCATCTCCGTAGGATCAAATACCAAGAGAGAGATGGCGGATCTTGTATCGCAGGCAAACGCATTCAATAGCACGGTCAGCATGATCGCTTCCGTGGAATCGTCCTTGTCGCCACGCTACGTTCTTATTCAGGCTATTTCAGATGCAGCGGCGAGCAGCAGTGTGGCCCTCACGCGCATCACGCTCCAATCCGATACTACGCCGATTTCGGTATCCGGAGAGGCGCAGTCAGAAGATGCGATTCTTGCATTTAAATCGGCCATAGAAAATACTCCAAATTTTAGCTCAATAGATCTTCCGCTCAACGGAATTCAAGGAAGCGGGTCGTCATATTCGTTTTCCATGACATTCTCCGAGAACGGATCTGCCGCAAACGGTAAATAAGCGGACTCGACCCCGAGAAACGGAAACGCGGGCGGAACCGTTGTTTTTTTTGGTTTTTTCTGCTAAAATTTACGGGTTATGTCAAATGAGCAGAAAATAACGGAGAAAAAGCAGAGACCGCCGATCGTCGTCGTAATGGGGCATGTTGACCATGGCAAAACGACGCTTTTGGACCGTATTCGCAAAGCAAATGTAGCTGCCCGCGAGGCGGGGGGTATTACGCAGGCGGTGGGTGCTTATGAAATCCTCCGGAACGGCCGGAAGATAACCTTCATCGATACGCCGGGCCATGAAGCCTTCAGTGCCATGCGTTCGCGGGGAGCCCAGGTTGCGGACGTTGCTATTCTTGTGATTGCCGCCGAAGAAGGCGTGAAACCACAGACAGAGGAGGCGATCAAGATCCTTGAAGATACCAAGACCCCATTTGTCGTGGCGATCAATAAGATCGATAAGACCGGAGGGAATATTGATAAGGTAAGAAATGACCTCATGAGCAAGAATGTGTTCCTTGAGGGATACGGTGGACAGGTGAGCTATCAGGGAATTTCCGCAAAGACCGGCGATGGCGTTGACGCCCTGCTTGATCTCGTGCTTCTTACGGCGGATATGGAGGATCTTTCGTATGATCCTGCATCGACAGCAACAGGATATGTTTTGGAAGCTCGGCGTGATCCGCGGCGCGGGCTGGAAACGAGCGTGATCGTGAAAAATGGCACGCTCCATCGCGGTGATCTGATCCAGACAAAAAGCGCGAATGGGAAGGTGAAGATTCTCGAAGATTTTTTGGGTACGGCGGCGGACTTTCTTGAGCCGTCCGCGCCCGCGATCATTATCGGGTTTGAAACTCTTCCATCGGTAGGCGAAGAATTTTCAGTGGGGACGACCATTGACCAGCATTCGTCAACCGCCAAGACCGTTCAGAAAGTTTGGAAGTCAGGCGGCGGAAAAGCCAATGGAAAGGAATTGAATCTGATCCTTAAGGCTTCAGATGAAGGTTCGCTCGAAGCGCTCGCGAGCGTCCTTGCGGCGATCGGCGAAAAGGATGAAAAAGGCATTGCTGTCATTGATCAATCGGTCGGCGACATTACGGATCACGACGTGAGAAATGCGCTCGCAACCAATGCGGCGATCATCGGTTTCAAGGATCGTGTCGAAAAAGGATCGCAGAACCTTGCCGAAGCGCAGCGGGTCACGATCATCACCTCGAAGATCGTCTATGAGCTCGCGGATGCCGTTTCGGAGTTTTTGGCCGGGAAGCGCGGTCCGCAGGCTATTGGGAAACTTGAAGTGCTCGCTGTTTTTAACCAGGAAAAATTGGAAAAACAGCTTGTCGGCGGTCGTGTGACGGAAGGCGTCGTTCGTGGCAAGGCTTCATTTGAACTGCTGCGTAAATCAGAGAGTGGAACAGAGGAGGCGATCGGTTCCGGAAAGGTTCTTGGCTTGCGCGAGAAGAAATCGGAGATAGCACAGGCAGAAGCAGGGAAAGAAATCGGGATTTTGACGAATGCCACCGCCAAGATCGCCGTAGGAGATGTTCTTGTGATCAAGAAATAGTCTTTTATAGTTTTTGCTGGAGTTCGGGCGGAAGCCGGGGTGGCGTAAAGCAGAACGATAATCGAAATTTTTACGATGCGGAATGCGATTTAATTTAAAAATAAAATAAAACAATTTTTATGAGATTTTTCCGTTCAGAAAGAGTGGGCAGCGTCATTCAGGAGGAGCTTTCCAAAATGATCATCCAGGACATTGAACTGTCCGGTGGCCTTATTACGATCGTTGGCGTTTCGGTCGACAAAAAGCTGGACCACGCGCAGGTTCATGTGAGTGTGATACCGGCATCCGCGGAAGCGCACGCGCTCCGCGTTCTCAATATGAAGATCGGCGAATTCCAGCATGCGCTCAATAAAAAAATGAACATCCGGCCGATGCCATTGATCTCGTTCGCGATCGATCGTGGCAATGAAAATGCCGCCCGCGTTGATAGGTTATTGAAACAGGAATAAGAAGATCATTGGGACGGGTCCTGTCTTATCCTGCCTTGACGAATTTTCCGACGAGGACTCCGATAAGAATCGCCGCTCCGCCGAGGAGCGCCATTTTCAAGGCATGTTTCCACGGGTGAACTTTGATGATTTCGGCGCTCACGATGCCGACGATAAAGAGCGCCGCGATGGAAAGAGTGATCGAAAGCCAAAGTGCCGCGGTTAATCCTGCGAAAAGATAGGGGACGATAGGAATAAATGATGCGAGGATAAAGGAAATGAACATAATGAAGCCGGCGGCGAACGGTTTGCCATCGGAAACTTCGCCCTTCGTTTCGTATTCTTCGGTGGATTCTTCGGAGAGAAAACTGCCGATTGCCATCGAGAATGCCTCAACAAAAGCATAAACGACGCCCGTGAGGATGATGATCTGACGCGAGGTTCCGCTTGCGTCGATGCCGGCAAGGAGGCCGACGGTCGATACCAGGCTGTCCGAAATGCCGAATACGATATTGCGGACGTAGAGGTCTATATTTTTTGACATATCTTTTGTATTCTACTCCAGAACCCATCTCAAAAATAGCGACGCGGCTCTTTCGTCCAGATTCGGTTTCCGCTCAAATCCGTCTCGAGGTATCTGCGCGACTGTTTTTGAGATGGATTCTATGATAAGAAAGTATGAAATCTGGATTTGGCTGGTGCCGCAACGATGTCGGTAGTTCTCCTAATGTTGCCAGTCGGCGCCTCAACTGGAAATTCATGAAGATCCTTGTTTTTGCAAAACCAGGCGCACGGCGTGCGTCAATCGAAAAGATGGAAAACCTTATACCGGGATTCGACGGATGTTTTTCGATCGCCGTAAAAGAACCAGCCGAGGATGGTCGAGCGAATCATGCTGTGGAAGCCGCACTTGCGGGATATTTCAAACTTTCCGTTTCTTCGGTGAAGATCATTTCAGGGAAAACGGCGCGCAAGAAGATAGTTCTTATTGCGGCAGATAACCGAGTGGCTGGAGCGTTTTAATGATCGCATCGCTTGCCACGGAACCGGAATTTGTTCGGTTATCGCCAATGAAGAACGTAACGAGGCCGATGACATATCCCCGCCAGATCAAGGGAGATCCGGAGCGACCGTGCGCTATCTCCATGTCGGTCTGGATGACAAGGGGCATGCCATTGTAGAAATTATCGCCGCCGCTTATGTCGGTCACGTTGCCCACGCTTCCGGTCATGGTGAGCGTCGAAAAGAAATTGCCCTGACCGCTTGTGACATCTCCCGGAAATCCGTAGGTGAGAACATCGCCGGGCAGCGTGGTTGATGCCGTGACGTAGGGATCGATCGCAAGGAGCGTTGCGTAGGGGAATGAACTTGGAACGGATTTTATGCCGAACGTCGGACCGTTCGCCGTAACTCCCGTGATGCGGAGAACGGCGAAATCCGCGAGATCATTTTCTTCGGTGTCGGTGTCATGTGAAATATATACGGGTTGGGCTGTATAACCGAGTACGGGAATTTGAACATAGGGATTCAGGGACTGTATCTCGCTCACCGAAGGCAGTAATGTTCCCGCCGGCAGTTGTCCGACCTCGCAATGATCGAGGGAGTAGCTCAGGATGACGGAGATCGGATTTCCGTTGCTATCCTGTAGCGTCGTCGTCTCCGACGGTTGTTCGATGATGTGCCGATTCGTGAGAATGTTGCCATTGGCATTTATGATGACACCCGAGCCGCGCACCTCTTCTTGTTCCGAAAATGTTTGGTTGGCGCCATCCGTAGGATCTGTTGCGGTTACATTGTAATAGCACAGAATGCCCACCAGCGCCTGCGGATCGAATGTTGTTTGCTGGGGAAGCGTCGGGGTGATCGCTGCGATCGGTGTCGTTGTTGCCGTTGTGATTGCCGGGGTGGCAGTTTCTGCGGCAAGCTGCTGTTCGAGGAGCGCGAGTTCCTGGAGCAGGAGCGAAAGCAATTGCTGTGCCGCCTGATTGGAAAGAGGGGTCGTTGCGGCTTGTGCCGGCATGGCTGCAAGGGAGAATGCGATCATGGCGCCGATGATGCCGGAGAACAATTTTCTCATAGTTATTTAATGATACTACCTTTTGGATCGTTTGGGTTTCATTTGAGGGTGAATGGGCGTTTGTATGCTAAAAGGGTTCATTTTCCCGGAATCTATGAAGGCCGGATTTCAATGACTGGCAATCTTGACATGAGATTGCTAACACATATAATTTAAATATGCTTACGGAGCGAGGGGAACAGATATTACAGGCCGTTATCCAGGGATTCATCGACACCCGGGAGCCAGTGAGCTCGGGGTGGCTTTATAACCAGTATGATTTCGGCATCAAGCCGGCGATGATCCGTCTTGAGCTTGATGCTCTGGAGGGTGAGGGATATCTTGAACAACCCTATCATTCCGCGGGTCGGATTCCGACGAACGCCGGCTATGAGCTTTTTGCGCGGCATTTTCTGCAGGTGGAGGCCGAGGCGTTGCGTGAGACGATGCTGCATCAGCTTTTTTTGCGGGCGGCATGGATGGACCTTGCCGAAGAGATGTCGGATGAACTTGGCATTTTGGGCGTCATTGCGGATGTTGCCCATGATGCGATCTATAAAACCGGGCTCGACGAGCTTGTGGAACATCTCGATTGGAGCGATCGCGAGGGGATCCGTTCGGTGATCCGCGATTTCGAGGCAGTGGATGAACGTGCGCCGCGGGCGGCAGAAAAGATCGGCGTCGGTCCGCAGGTTTTCATCGGCAAAAAAAGTCCCGTGACAAAAAGCGAACAGCTTGCCGTGGTCGGCGGCAATTACAAAATAGGAGATGCAACGGTCTCGGTCTTCGCGATCGGCCCGAAATGCATGGACTACAAAAAAGCGATCAGAATATTTAAAAACTTATAATTTACTTGTCGTCCTCGCGGAGGCGAGGATCCATGCTTTCAGTCTTCGGATGAAAAGCATAGATTCCGGCCTTCGCCGGAATGACGGAAACCAAAATCATGGACGAACCACAAAATAAAGATAATCAGACAGAGGAGGATTTGCCGGTCGTGGATGAGAGCGAATTGGAAACGAAGCTTGCGGAAGCCGAGAAACAGCGCGATGAATATCTTGCCGGTTGGCAGAGGGCGAAGGCGGATTTCATCAATTATAAAAAGGATGAGATGGCGCACCTTCAGGAAGCGGTGAAGTACGGCAGTGAAGATCTTATCAAAGACCTGATCTCAGTGATGGATAATTTTGATCTTGGCCTCCGTGCGATGGAAAAAGCGGGGCCGGTAGAAAAAGGCATTTATCTGATCCGTTCGCAGATCGAAGACATTTTAAAAAAGCGCGGACTGGAAAAGATAGAAATAAAGGTAGGCGAGGCGTTCGATCCGGCGATGATGGAGGCGATGACCGAGGTAGAAAACGATTTGCCGCACGATGCGGTCGTTGAAGAGATCGAACCGGGATACCGTTTACATGAAAAGGTCCTGCGGGCAAGTCGGGTGATCGTGAGCAAAGGAAAAACAACGGCGTAATCGCTGTCATCCCCGCGAAGGCGGGGAACCAGTTCCGGGTTTCCGCCTTCGCGGGGATGACAGAAAAATGCAGAAAAAAGGACGAATCATCAAATAATTAAATAATTAATAAAAAATATGGCTAAAATAATCGGCATTGACCTTGGGACGACAAATTCAGCGGTGGCGGTGATGGAAGGCGGCGAGCCGAAGATCCTGGAAAACTCCGAGGGCAATCGAACGACGCCGTCTATCGTTGCGGTCTCAAAAACGAACGAGCGGCTCGTGGGCTTGCTTGCAAAGCGCCAGTCGGTGACGAATCCGAAAAACACGATCTTTTCGGTGAAGCGCTTGATGGGCCGCAAGTTCACGGATCCGGAGGTTCAGCGCGACAAGGCATGGCTGCCATATGAGATTCAGGCAGGTGCGACGGGTGGCGTCGAGGTGAAGATGGGCGACAAGTGGTATTCGCCGGAAGAGATCTCGGCGGCGATCCTTGGAAAATTGAAAGCCGATGCGGAAGCGCGGCTCGGCGAGAAAGTGGAGGAGGCCGTGATCACCGTTCCCGCATATTTCGATGATTCCGAGCGGCAGGCAACGAAGAACGCGGGCGAGATTGCAGGCCTCAAAGTGCGCCGTATTTTAAATGAACCGACGGCTGCGGCCTTGGCCTACGGCATGAACAAGCAGAAGAACGAGAAGATCGTCGTTTATGATTTTGGCGGAGGTACATTCGACATCTCGGTCCTGGAAATCGGCGATGATACGGTCGAGGTAAAAGCGACCGGCGGCGATACGCATTTGGGGGGCGACGATTTCGATAAAAAGATACAGGAATACCTCCTCGGCGAATACAAGAAGCAGGAAGGCATCGACCTTTCGAAAGATTCTCTGGCGCTTCAGCGTTTGAAGGAAGCTGCGGAAAAAGCGAAGCATGAACTTTCGACTGCGATGGAAACGGAGATCAATCTGCCGTACATTTCATCCGATGCGAACGGCCCGAAGCATTTCGTGATGAAACTTTCGCGTGCAAAGCTTGAATCGCTTGTTCAGGAATATATCGACCGCTCGATCCAGCTTACGAAGGAAACGGTGACGGCACCGGCGCCGAAGGGTGCGGGATTCCAGCTTTCCGATATGAACGAAGTGATCATGGTCGGCGGCCAGACACGGATGCCGGCGATGGTCGAAGCGGTGAAGAATCTGTTCGGCAAGGATCCGCATCAGGGCATCAATCCGGACGAGGTCGTCGCGCAGGGTGCGGCGGTGCAGGCCGGCATCTTGCAGGGCGATGTGAAAGATATTTTGCTTTTGGATGTGACCCCGCTTTCGCTCTCGATCGAAACCTATGGCGGCGTGGCGACGCCGATGATCCCGAAGAACACGACGGTGCCGACCGCGAAGACGCAGACGTTCTCGACGGCAGCCGACAATCAGACGTCGGTCGAGGTGCATATCACGCAGGGCGAACGCCCAATGGCGGGAGACAACAAGACGCTTGCGCGATTCATTTTAGATGGCATTCCGCCGTCACCGCGCGGCTTGCCGCAGATTGAGGTTTCGTTCGATATCGATGCGAACGGTATCTTGAACGTTTCCGCGAAGGATAAGGGCACGGGTAAGATGCAGTCAGTGAAGATCCAGGCCTCAACCAATCTTTCGAAAGACGATATCGAAAAGATGAAGGCTGAAGCTTCGGCGCATGCGGCGGAAGACGAGAAGAAGAAAGAGCTCATTGATGTGCGCAACCAGGCGGAGTCGTCGATCTATCTTGCGGAGAAATCCATGAAGGATGCCGGCGATAAGTTGCCGGCCGACGTGAAGACGGGTATCGATGCGAAGCTCGAAGAAATCAAGAAGGTGAAAGATGGCGAGGATGTCGCGGCCATCAAGGCGGCCATTGAAGCGCTTGGAACGGAACTGCAAAAGATCGGCCAAGCAGTGTATAATAAAGACAATGGCGGATCAGATACAACCACCGAGAATCCTGGGACGGAGCCAGGTCCAGAACCAGAATCTCCTAAAGCCGACTGAGGTAAGGATTACGGAACCCGTCGATAGGCCGCCGGGATTCTATAAGTCCATCGTTCTCGATGCGATAGGCATCGTCGCAGCTTTCCTTACGGGATATTCCTATTTTAAATTTCTTGAAGGGACTTGGCCGCTTCTTCTGTCGATCGGTGCATTTCTGCTGTTCATCGTGGCGCTGACGCTTGAGACTTTAACCTGCAAAAAGGCGTGGGGGCAGATCGGTGTTTTAATCTTTGAGATCATCGCGCTCTTTATGCCGTTCTATGCGACCGACATGAAGATCGTCGGTATCTCCGCAGGGATAGCTTTCATTCTTCTTTTGGCGGGTTATTTCGAGGGCCGCAGTGAATTGGAGCACAGCACCACGATCAGGTTCTTCAAATCGACCCACGGCATAGTTGCCAAGACGGTGACGGCGGGACTTCTTGCGGCGATCATTTTATGCCTCCCCGTTGCAAGCTTCGGATCGATCTTCATCGGAAAATCGATGTTTGGCGGATTTTTTTCCTGGGCGGCGGGCTTGGCTAATAATTTCTATCCCACCATCACGCTCACGGGATCGTTCAATGATTTTGCCGAGAGCGTAGCGAAGACGGGTTTGGTAAATAACACGACGTTCGCGGAGATGATGCCTTCGGCGCAGAATACCGTTATTTCCGAAGCGACAAATCAGGTGGAGGGAAATTTTTCTAAATTGCTCGGGGTGACGGCGATGCCGACCAGTTCAATGAGCGATGTGGTGTATGCTGCCATAGTCAATATACTTGATGGGTGGAGAAGCCGATTTTCGACTTGGTTCATGGCGGGCTGGGGGATCGCATTGTTCTTGCTCCTTCGCAGTATCGGCGTGGTGGTGGTGTGGATAGGGCAATTTTTAGCCATGCTCTTTTATGAATTGCTGCTCGCATCGGGTTTTATCCGTATCGTGGAGCAGCCGCAGACGAAAGAACTGATCGAATTCTAATTTCTTTTAGAAAAATTTACTCTTGGCAGCGAGGAGAAAAATGATCCTGTTGCAGCAGGATCATTTTTTCCGAGCGAACCAAGAAAAAAATTCCTTTAGAATTTTTTAATCTCCGATGTTTTATGATTCGGTAAAAAATAAAAAACATGCCGAACTATAAAAATCAGCCAACACCGGAAGAGGAAAAAATAACTCGGACGCTCGACGAGCTTTATCCCAAGGCGAAATCGCGCACCATCATTGAATATCAAGGGAAACAATATCAGATAAAATATTTTCCTATCAAGAAAACAGATGACGGAGAAAAGGTGAAAGAATGGGGCCATCGCTGGGTTGCAGTGAAGTGATGATAGGGTAGGTACGGAAAAAATTGAAAATTGTCGAACAGTGAACTATATTTGTAACAATGCCAAAAGATTATTATCACATTCTCGGTATAGAAAAGACCGCCTCCGACGAAGAGGTAAAGAAAGCCTATCGCAAGCTTGCGCACCAATATCATCCTGATCGGCCTGGCGGTAATGAACAGAAATTCAAGGAGATCAATGAAGCGTACCAGATCCTTTCGGACAAGACGAAGCGAACTCAGTATGATCGTTTCGGAAACGCTGAGCCGAATTTTGGCGCTGGCGGGTCGTGGAGCGATGCTCGTGCCAGCCAAGGGAGATCACCGTTCGAAGGTTTTGGTTTCGACCCCGAGCAATTTTCCGACACGGGAGATTTTGGTGATATCATGGATAGCATTTTCGAGGGTATGGGCGGACGTCCGCGAAGGAAGACCCGAGAACAGGGATCCGATCTCGAAACACAGGTTCTGATCACGCTTGAAGAGGCGTTTCTCGGTGTTTCGAAAACATTGCACGTGCGGACATTTACGACGTGCGACACCTGCGGGGGGAAGGGCGCGGCTGCGGGCAGCGGTTTCGAGAAATGCACGGCTTGTGACGGCCAGGGCCAGGTGCGCGAACAGAAAAATACATTTTTTGGAGCGTTTTCCCAGGTTAAGACGTGCGAGAAATGCCATGGAGCTGGCGAAATTCCGAAAAACGCCTGCCAGTCCTGCCATGGAGCTGGCCGCGTAATATCGACGCGCGATATAAAGATAGAAATTTTGCCCGGCATCGAAGACAATCAACTGATCAAGATAAAAGGCATGGGTGAAGCGGGGGAACGCGGGGCGGCAGCAGGGGATCTTTATGCACGTGTACGCGTGGCGCATCACTCGATCTTTGAGCGGCAAGGGAACGATCTTATCGTGAGACATGAGCTGAATGTGCTCGATCTTCTGCTTGGCAAAAAGATAGTCGTGCCTACCATCGAGGGGAAGCAGGTGACCGTCGAAATTCCGGCCGGATTCAATCTGAAGGATCACTTGCGGATCCCGCGAGAAGGTATGCCGCATTTCGGAGCCAATCAGATGTTTTCCGCGAATCGCGGCGACCTTTTGGTCGATTTCATGATCAAGGCGCCGAAGCCAAATGCAAAATTGAAGAAAATATTGGAAGAATGATCCAGAATTTTCTCTTTGGTGCGGCGACGGCTTCACATCAGGTTGAAGGAAACACCCATAACGATTGGACCGTATGGGAGCATAAGAATGCCAAAGAACTTGCCCGTCGTGCCGAAGAAAAAAAGTGGCCGGACTATATCTTGAACGGTTTTCCGAGTCCGCTTCAGGAAGAAAATTATGTTTCCGCTCGCGCATGCGACCACTATCACCGTTTTCGCGAGGATTTCGATATCGCGAAATCATTAGGCCATACCGCGCACCGTTTCTCGATCGAGTGGTCGCGCGTCGAACCGGAAGAGGGGAAATTCGATGAGAAGGAAATCGCTCATTACCGGGAAGTGGTCGCGGCGCTCCGCGAGCGCGGCATGAAACCATTCGTCACCTTATGGCATTACACTTTACCGGTTTGGCTGGCGGAGAAAGGGGGCGTGATGAATGGTAAATTTCCTGAATATTTTGCGCGCTATGCCGATCATATGGCACGTTCTCTTGCGGATGTTTCGTTTTGGATGACCATCAATGAGCCGGAGATCGTCGCTTTCCATGGTTATTACAAAGGGCAGCGGCCGCCGGAAAAGCATGGTTTTATATCGCTTTATCGAAGCATGCGCCGCATGATCAAGGCTCATCATATGGCATACCGGAGCATCAAGGATGTTGCGCCGGAAGCGCACGTAGGAGCGGCGATGCATTTGAGCTGGTTCGAATCGGCCGGCGGTTTGGTGAATGATGCATTAAAATATCTCATGGATCGTTTTGTTAATTTTTATTTTCTCGAACGTACGATCAAGTCTTCCGATTTTATCGGGGTCAATCATTATTTCCATAATCGCGTCGATGGTGGTCTCAATAAGAACAGAAATAAAGAGAAGACGGACCTTGGATGGGAAATTTATCCCGAGAGCATGTATCAGATATTGAAACAACTTCAAAAATATGGATTACCGATCTATATAACGGAGAACGGGCTCGCCGACGCGCGGGACGTAGAACGAGCTTCGTTTATCGAAAACTATCTTATGTCCGTTAAAAGGGCCATAAATGAAGGCGCAGATATCCGCGGCTATTTCCATTGGTCGCTTCTCGATAATTTCGAATGGGACAGCGGGTTTTGGCCGCGATTCGGCTTGGTTGAAGTGGACTACCGCACGCTTGAGCGCAAGATCCGTCCGAGCGCGTGGGCATATAAAAAAATCATTGAAACATGGCAAGCATAAAAAAGAATTCGGACGTTATCGTCTCGGCGGATAAAAACTCCATTGATCCCGCCGATGCGGCGGCTCTTTATGTCGAACTGGGCTGGGGGACGGGAAAAAAGTATTCCGCGGCGCGCATGAAGCGTTCGATCGCAAGCTGCGACATCGCGGTTTCGGCCCGGAACGGTGCGGGTGAGCTTGTCGGTTTTGCTCGCGTGCTTTCCGATTTTGCAACCACGACAAAAATACTTGATATGCTGATCGTGCCGGAATATCAGCGGCAGGGGATCGGAACCCGCATGATGCAGAAGATTGAATCGCTCGTCGCGGGAACGGACATTTTCGGCGAGACCGAGCGCAAAAATTTCGGTTTTCTGGAAAGATGCGGTTATGAAAAACGGAAAGGACTCATGGTATTTGTTAAAAAAAGCAAATAAAGCCGATCGTAAGATGGCGAATGTGTGTCGGCACCGCAAAGCCCGAACGGGCGAAGTGGTGCCAAGGATGGGAATCGCCCGCGACTCTCGCGCTCGCCGTCGCTCGCGTTTGGCCTGGGCACCGCCTCACGAAAATTTTCTACTGAAAATTTTTGCTCCGGCGTTCGGCTCCTGTTTCATATTAGGGCAATGTAAAACCGGAACAAACAAATTGTTCCGGTTTTACATTGCAGTGCCAGGGGTGGGAGTCGAACCCACGACCTTGGCCTTATGAAAGCCCTGCTCTAACCACTGAGCTACCCTGGCATAGAAGAACTCGTTTTCGGAAGAACCGCTAAGTTCTTCGGATATGCTACCGTATTTTTCTTTTGTTTTCAATTGGCGGGTCGCTGGCAAATATGGATATGGACGGGAATCATCGTGTATTCCCGTCCATTATTTTTTTCTCCTTTTGCGCTGATTTTGAGGATGTCGATTATGGCCGGTGTGCCAGAAAACACAAAAGTCACATGGATACGTAGCCAGGCGTTCTCCGGTTTCATGAAAATACGTCTCCGCGGCGGAGATAGCTTCCATGCGAGTTTTGTGCGGAACTTTATCGCCGCACATCGCTTCATATTGATCGTACTGGTCGTCTTCCCAGTAAGATGGGTCATACTGGGTCATTCTCGCTGCCTCCTTTCTCGGCTCGCGTAAAAACTCTCAATATAAGAAACCATAAAATAATGAATTATGCAATGTTTTTGCGGCGTTTATCATGGTAGAATAAGCTTACTATGGCCAAAAGGACTTTCGTTCTCATTATTCTTGATGGTTGGGGCATTGGTCCGAACAATGCGTCGAACCCTATTTATGTCGCAAAGCCGGCGAATTTCGCGTGGCTTCATGATAATTATCCCATGACAAGCCTGCAGGCTTCGGGTATTTCAGTTGGTTTGCCGTGGGGTGAGGTTGGTAACAGCGAAGTCGGCCATCTTACGCTCGGCGCCGGGAAAGTGTTGTATCAGTATTATCCGAAGATCATGATGGCGATCCAGGATGGCACCTTTTTCGAAAACAAAGTGCTGAAAGAAGCGTGTGCTCATGTCCGTGAATCCGGCGGCGCGATAAATTTTGCGGGACTGCTTACGAAGGCGAATGTTCATGCATCACTCGATCATTTGAAGGCGCTCATCAAGATGGCGGAACAGGAAAAAGTTCCAAAGATAAATTTGCACCTTTTTGCCGATGCAAAAGACAGCCCGCCGCACACGCTTGAAAAATTTTTACAGGAAGTGCCGCGGCAGTATCTTGCGAGTTTGATGGGGCGTTATTATGCCATGGACCGCCAGGGTGAATGGCGATTGACCGAAGCCGCCTATCAAACGATGACGGGACAGTTCGGGAACGTGGTTTCCGATCCGATGCCGCTCATTGAGGCGAATTATAAGAACGGCGTCACGGAGGAATATCTTCCGCCGATGCGTTTTTCTGATGATAAAAAAATACAGGATGGCGATGCGCTGTTTTTCTTCAATTACCGCGAAGACAGCATTCGCCAGCTCGCATCGTCATTTATCGTGAAACCATTCGACAAATTCGCAACGATCGATTTCAAGAATCTCTACGTCGCAACCATGAGCCATTATGATGATTCGTTCAATGTCCCGGTTGCGTTTCCGGCGGACACCGTGGAGAACCCCCTGGGAAAGGTCATTTCCGATCACGACCTAGTCCAGCTCCGCCTTGCGGAAACCTATAAGTATGCGCACGTAACCTATTTTTTCAACGGTTTGCGGGAAGCTCCGTTTCTGAACGAATATCGCACGCTTATTCCATCGCAGGAAAGTTTGCATCCGGAGGAGCACCCCGAGATGATGGCGAAGCCGATCACGGACCGCCTCGTTGAGGCGATGGAAAATCGCACGTTCGATTTCATCTTGGTGAACTATGCGAATCCTGATACGATCGCGCATACTGCAGATTACAATGCTGGCATTGCCGCGGTGCAGGTCATTGATCGCGAGATCGGACGGGTTCTCCGGGCCGCTGAAAGTTCCGGTGCGTTCGTTGCGATCACTGGCGACCATGGCAATATGGAAGAGATGATCAATCCGATGACCGGGCTGCCCGAAAGCCAGCACGATCCGAGTCCTGTGCCGCTTCACTTGATAGGGGAAGAATTCAAGGGAAGAAAATTCATCAATCAGGAATCGCTTACGATGGAAACATTGGGGTCGCTTGCCGATGTGGCACCGACCCTTCTTGAGATCATGCATATCCCCCAGCCGTCCGAAATGACAGGACGGAGCGTACTTGACGAATTAGTTTAATTGTGATAAAAAGAATCAGAGGAGGGCTTTGTCATGTTCAGCATTCAACTCAGTCCCAGCAATAAAATGGGATTGTTCGCAACGCTGGCGGTGATCGTATTTCTTGCTGAGGCGATCGTCGGCATATACGCCGGTTTCCGTCCAACGACGGTTTTTTGGGTCGTTCTGACTCAGGTTGTCGTCGCGTCGGCCGTGGTCGCATGGATCGACGAAACGTATTTCATGGGATATTTCTTCGGTCTCATGATGATCGTCGGTGCCATCTCGTGTTTCATGGGAGGTCGCCATCTGCAGTGGAAGGAAGCAATCATTTTTGTTGCAGCAATCGCCGGATCGCAATGGGGGACGTATCACTTTCGAATTCGGCGAAATCGTTTGCGTGCGCATCGGGGATGACCCGTGCCCGTTCTTTCAACCGTTCCTCGCTTCGGTCATCATGACGAAGCGGGGAATTTTTTATGTTGGATTTTTGTCATCCTTCATGGAGACTGAGGATATGTGCTTATAAAAAATTTTAAAAAAGCAGGAAGCACAGTTCATCCCCCCTTCGGGGACGATGCTAAATTTTTTTTATTCTTCCCGCCTCTTTCCGTGATATTCTTTGTGGATCTCGTGGAGCTGTTTGTCGGTGAGATGGGTATAGATCTGAGTCGTTGAAATGTTCGCATGGCCGAGGAGCGCCTGGACCGAGCGGAGATCGGCGCCATTCATGAGGAGATCGGTCGCGAAACTATGCCGAAGTTCATGCGCGTGCACGGGTTTTGCGATGCCCGCCTGAAGGGCGCGAGATGTCACGACGCGTTCCGCCGATCGCGGCGTGATGCGGCCGATCACCTTGCCCGATTTATCGATGCTGATAAAAAGCGCTTCTTCGACATCGACCCGTTTTTTGAGATAATTTTTGATGGCGTCTTTTGCTGACGAGGAAAGGAACACGACGCGGATCTTATCGCCCTTGCCGCGTACCGAGAATTCGCCGCGTTCGAGGTCAAGATAGCGGTCGAGCGAACAAAGCTCCGCAAGGCGGAGGCCGGTTGAAAAGAACGTCTCGAGGATCGCTTTATCGCGGAGATCGCGCAAACTGTCGCTCTTCGGTGCCGCGAGCAACCGTTCGAGATCGCCGTAGGCCAGGGTTTCGATCTGCCGCGATGGCGTTTTTGGCAGTTCTATCTTGTCCGGCGAGAGGGACGCGATATCGCGCTTCGCGAGATATTTAAGGAAGTTCCGCAGGGCGATGACGTAATAGCTCTGCGTTATTTTTTTAATATTCCGGCGCGCAATGGTCATGCGGAATTCGCGGACAAGCTGGTCCGTGATCTCCGCGGGATTTTTTATTCCGGCGAACTCCATGAAAACATTCAGATAGTGTTCATAATTCTCCCGTGTCTTTGGCGACCGATTTTTTTCGATCTCAAGGTAGGCGAGATAATCGGTGATCAATTTCTGCAATTCGGTCTGAGGCATAGTTTCATTATAGACCTCGCCTTTAAAATATAAACTTTACCCGACCTATTTTTCAAAGTGGGATAGTGCGCTGAAAATATTTGACGCGACATTTTATCGGTATTATTCTGAAAAAAGGAGGACGTTTGCCATGCCAAAAACCAAAGTGAGTTCGAATTGGTTTTTCCTGCCGGTAGCCGTGATGGTTGCTATCATCGCCGAGGTTGTGGCCTATAAGAACACCAAGAGCGATGTCGTTGCGGATTTCTGCGCTTTCGGCAGCATTATAGTGTATTTTACTTTGTGCGTATCCGTTCTTGCGATTCACAGGGCGGCTCAGCGATTCCATCTTTTTTAACCTCGTACGGAAAAGCCTTTCGTAAGCTTTATCTGCGCGAGGTTTTTCTGTTTTTTAAACAGGACAAAGCGCTATGAACCTCGCGCGTTTCGCGATATAATACTGACATATGGCACGTGTCATCGCGATCTGCAATCAGAAGGGCGGCGTCGGAAAAACGACGACCGCTGTCAACCTTGGCGCGTATCTGGCGCTCGCGGGACGCCGGGTTTTGCTCGTCGATTTTGATCCGCAGGCGAACGCGAGTTCGGCATTGGGTTATGACCAGGCAAAAGGCGGCAAGAGCATCTATCATGGCATCATCGGCGAGGCGACACAGGAAGAGCTTATCCTACCGAGTCAGATCTATAACTATCATTTTATTCCTGCCGCGCCGCATCTTGCCGGTGCACTTGTCGAGTTGGTCGGTATGCCGGAACGCGAATATTTTCTGCGGAAATTTTTGAATCGCGTGCGGCATCAGTACGATTATATCCTGATTGATCTGCCGCCGAGTTTGAGCTTGCTTGCGTTGAACGGGCTTATGGCGGCGGATGAGGTCATCATTCCGGTGCAGGCGGAATATTACAGCCTGGAAGGATTGGGCCAGCTTTTGGAGACCATCGAGCTCATCAAAAACAACCTTGACCATCCGATCGCGATTTCGGGCGCGCTCATTACGATGTATAATAAACGGGAACATTTGAGCCGTGAGGTGGCGAAAAATCTCCGCGAACATTTTCCGCATCGCGTGTTCGCGGTCGAGGTGCCGCGAAGCGTCGCGCTTGCTGAAGCACCAAGCTATTCGCGGCCGGTCATTCTGTATCGCCCGGATTCGAGCGGCGCCGAAGCGTATCGTCGGCTTGCCGACGAAGTGATCGCGGACGAAATGAAGACCTCGGTACCGGAAGGGGCTGCAGCAAGCAAAGATTTCGGAGATTTCAACGTATGAAGATCGATATCAAATTTTCCTTCCTATTTTAACTTTTAACTTTTTATCATGCTTGGCAAAGGATTAGAATCTCTCATACCGCAAAAAGGGAATGCGGCGAATCAGCCACCGACCAGTCCGAACACGACACCCTCTATGAATGCCAGCAAGGTTATTCCTGGAATTTTTTCTCCGGGAAATGCCGCGGTTGTTCCGCAAACTTTACCTGCCGAGCCGGTGCGCATTGATCTTTCTGCGCCCAAGGATGAATTGGATCTTCCGGCTCGTCCTGCTGAAACGGACATTGCCGCGCCGCAGGAATTTAGCCTGCCGAAACCTGACAAACCGATCCTGTCGGTTCCGCCGGTCATCCATCAATCGATCGGTTCTTCCCCTGCCGTTCCCGACGTGAAGCCGAAGAAAGAGGAGCATGCGCCGGAAGATTATATTTTCCATCTTGAAGTCGAGAAGATACATCCGAATCCCGGTCAGCCACGCCGCGAGTTCAATGAGGACGCGATACGCGAGATGGCGAATTCCATCCGTGAGTTCGGCATTCTCCAGCCGATCGTGGTTTCCAAAGTTGAAAAGGAAACCTTGGGTGGCGTTGAAGTGGAATATCAGCTTATTGCCGGCGAACGCCGGTTGCGTGCAGCGAAACTGCTTGGTTTGCGTGTCATTCCCGCCATCATCCGGAATGTCGATCTTGAGCGCGAAAAGCTCGAGCTTGCCGTTATAGAGAATCTTCAGCGCGAGAATCTGAACGCCGTCGAAATGGCGCGTGCGTTCCAGCGCCTTCAGGAGGAATTCCGCATGACCCAGCGCGAGATCGCCGCGAAGCTCGGTAAGAGCCGGGAAACGGTGGCGAACACGATGCGCCTTCTTGATCTGCCGGAATATATCCAGGATGCGCTCCAAAAAGGAGGCTTGTCGGAAAGCCACGCACGACTTCTCCTTGCCGTGGAGGATCCTGCCGCCCAGAAGCAGCTTTTTGACGATATTGCCGAGCACGGGCTCACGACGCGCGACGTGAAAGAGCGCGTAAAGCGGTTCAGCGGAGGCATCGGCCATCGCGGACGGCCATCGCTTGCGGAAATGGAAGCGAACTTGCCACCCGAGATGCGGGCCATGCAGGATGAACTTTCCTCGTCTTTGGGTGCACCGGTACAGATCCAAAAGGGAGCCGGAAACGGCAAGATAACGATCACATTCTATTCAGAAGAAGAACTCGGAAATATTTTAAGAAAGTTAGGGATGCAGGAAGGATAATTGTTATCCTCCTGCGGCACGGAGTTTTGGAAAAAGAAAAAGAGAGAACTGGATCCCGTCAGAAATTTATCCCACCGATGCGGGGTCGGGATAGAGACTGAATCTATATCATGCGGTAGCTGATCTCTTTCACGCCTGGGATCGTCTTGAGTTTGACGATCAATTTTTCTATCTTTGCTTTGTCCGTGAGCTGGACCTCGGCTTTATTGAACGAATAGCGGTTGTCCTTCGGATTGTCGGAATGGAAACTCAGGATGCCGATATGGTTTCGTGCGATCACTGCGGAGACATCCTTGATGAGTCCGACGCGGTTTTCTACGACAAGCTTCAGTTCGCAGTGCGTCGGGCCTTTTATTCCTTTTATTAATTTATTCTTGTTTCGAAGCGCGATGCGGATATGATCGCGTGTGATCGAGCTTTTTGCGAAACGGAGCCAATCCTCGGATGGTTTTTTCCCTTTTTGCGTGAGGATCTGCACGACGTCGCCCGATTTCAGTTTATGGTCGAGGGGAACCAGAACACCGTTCACTTTTGCGCCGACGCAGGTATTGCCGACTTCGGAATGGATATGATAGGCGAAATCAACCGGGGTCGATTCCGCAGGAAGGTCAATGACGTCGCCGCGCGGCGATACGGCGAATATCCGATGCTGGAAGAAATCGACCTTCATTGCCTGGAGCATCTCCGTAGCGTCCGTCGTCTGTCCGGAAAAATGATCCTGCCACGCTTTGAGTTGCTGTACCCAGGTCAGTTCTTCGGCGAGCTTTTTCCCCGATATCTTGTTCGCGCCTTTTTCTTTGTAGAGCCAGTGTGCGGCAACGCCGAATTGGTCCTCATCGTGCATTTCGCGGGTTCTGATCTGTATTTCCATCGTCTTTTCCTCCGGGCCGATCACGGTCGTATGCAGGCTGCGATAGCCGTTCGGTTTTGGCATAGCGATGTAATCCTTGATGCGGCGCGGCACCGGCGGCCATGTTTCATGGATGACGCCGAGCGCCGCATAGCATTCCGGAATGGTCGCGACGATGACGCGCAGGGCGACCATATCGTAGATCCTGCCCATATCCATGCTCCGCCTCAGGAGTTTTTTATACAGGCTGCTGTATCGCTTTGCTCGGATCTCGATCTCAAGTGGTGCGATGTCATGTGCGCGGAGAACTTTTTCCACTTCCGGTTTGATGGCTTCAAGATAGGCGAGCCGCGTTTCGTATTGTTCCTTGGTGTTCTTGATGAGCCATTCATATTCTTTCGGATAGAGAAAAGGGAAGGCGAGATCCTGTAGTTCGCCGGAAAGATTATACATGCCGAGACGGTATGCCAAGGGTGCGTAGATCTCGTCGGTCTCGAGCGCTATCCTTTTCTGTTTGGCGGGAGGAAGCGCGGCGAGCGTTCTCATGTTGTGCAGACGGTCGGCAAGTTTTATGAAAACGACGCGCAGATCTTCGGAGAGGGCGATGACCATCTTGCGCAGATTTTCCGCTTGGTTCTTTGAGTCCTGCTCTTCGCCGCGATATTTGAAATGTCCGAGCTTCGTCACGCCGTTCACGAGGAAAGCGACCTCGTCGCCGAATTCTTTCTTTATGGTTTCAAGAGGCGTGCCGGTATCTTCGATCGTATCATGGAGCAGTCCTGCCGCGATCGTCGCGTCGTCCATGTGCCATGATGCAAGCGTTTCTGCGGCGGCGAGGGGATGTTTGAGGTATGGTTCGCCGCTTTTTCTCATCTGTCCGCGATGCGCCTTTTCCGCGAATGCATAAGCGCGCGCAACGAGACCGTCGGGATCTTTCTTGATGAGTTCGGGTGTCGGCATATATTTATCCTAAAACCTATCTCAAAAATACTCCAGCCCTGCGCCGCGGGCATAGTTTCAAGATAGATTCTCAACCGGTTCGGAAAATGAGCTATATAACAAAAAAGATTCCTTGCGGTGCTTGGAATGGCAGAATGGGTTTCGGCGCTATCCGAAATAATCGATCTTCATTGCGTTTCTGACATCATGGAGCGTTGCTGCGGTGGTCGCACGTGCACGTTCAGTTCCCTCTTTTAATATCTTCCGAATGGCATCGGGATCTTTCGCGAGTTCGTTGCGCCGTTCGCGCATCGGCCCGATGATACTCCTCAGAATTTCCGTGAGCCGTTTTTTGAGGACGACGTCTCCAAGACCGCCTTCGCGGTATCGTTCTTTCAATTTTTTGATCTCTGCTTTGTCGGGATCGAAAAGATCGAGATAGGTGAAGACAACATTGCCTTTTACGGTTCCCGGGTCGCTGACGCGGATGTGGTTCGGATCGGTGTACATATCCGTCACTTTTTTTGCGATAGCGTCATCGTTATCGGACAAAAGAATGGCATTGCCGAGCGATTTGCTCATTTTCGCCTTGCCATCAGTTCCTATGAGGCGCGGCGTTTCAGAAATAAGAGATTTCACTTCAGGAAAGATCGGGGCATAGATGCGGTTGAACTTTTCCGCGATCTCGTTCGTCTGCTCGATCATCGGTTCCTGATCGTTGCCTACCGGTACGAGATTCGCCTTGAAGGCAAGAATATCGGCGGCCTGGCTGATGGGGTAGGCCAAAAAACCCATGGGAACATCAGCCCCGAAGCCTTTCTGCTTCATCTCATCCTTCACGGTCGGATTTCGCTCGGCGCGCGCCAGGGTGACGAGGTTCATGAAATACATCGTGAGCTCGGCAAGTTCCGGAACGAGCGATTGGATGAAGATAGTTGATCTTTCCGGGTCGATGCCGGCGGCAAGATAATCAAGTGCGACTTCGATGATATTATCCCGGACCTTTTCGGGATTTTCTGCATTATCAGTCAGGGCCTGCATGTCGGCAATGATGATGAATTGCTGATATTCGTCCTGTAGTTTTACGCGGTTCGCGAGCGAGCCGACATAGTGTCCCAGGTGAAGCTTTCCCGTCGGGCGGTCGCCGGTCAAGATGATCTTTTTCGAAAATGCGGTCATGCTTTTATTTTAGAGCCTATCTCAAAAATACTCCAGCTCGCAGATGAAATAGTTTTAAATTTTAAAATAGATCTCAGGCAAATAAAAACCGCTTTTATCAAGCGGCTTTTTTGCTGTATGGCGATTTTGTTTTCTTTTCTTTCGGTGGATTTTTCTGCCATTCCTTGAATGCTTCTTCAAGGTCAGCCTCGGATTCCGGCTTTTTGCTCATGAGGAATGTGCACGCGGGCCAGCGATTGCAGGCGTAGAATGGTCGGCCGCGTCCGCGGGATTTTTTAAGGACGATATCGCCGATCTTTGGGCTATTTTCCGATTCGTTCTCGTTTCTGGTCCATTTGCCATTCTCTGTTTGCCATTTACAATTCGGGCATTTAAAGCCGGTTTTGTCCCAGATCTTCGAGATGCCTTTGCAGGTGGGATAATCGATGCAGCCGAGGAAATATCCGAAACGTCCGCGCCGCACCTTCATCGGCTTGCCGCAGATCGGGCAGCGTTCATCCTTCGTTTTTTCTTCGAGCGCCTTGATCTCGGCAGCTTCTTCCGGCATCGGGAGCGTGATCTTCACGCCTGGTTGAGGACAGGCGAGGAATTTTCCCATGCGTCCGAATTTGATGATCATCATTTCGCCCGGATGTTGCGGACAGGGGACATCCGATATCTCGACCTGCTTTTCGACGGACGCTTCTTTTTCGGCGAGATTCTTTTTGAACGGAATATAGAAATCGCGGCAGACGTCGGTCCATTTCATTTTGCCTTCGGCGATCTCGTCGAATTCCTCTTCGATGCGCGACGTGAATTTGATGTCGACGATCTCCGGAAAATTCTCGACCAGCAGGTCATTCACGAGGATGCCGATCTCGGTCGGCTGATATTTCTTCTCGATCTTTTCGACATAGCCGCGGTCCTGAACGGTCGAGAGCGTCGGTGCGTAGGTCGATGGCCGGCCGATACCTTCCGCTTCAAGTGCTTTCACGAGCGTAGCATCCGTGTAGCGTGCCGGTGGTTCGGTAAAATGCTGGATCGGCGATATTTCTTCGAGCGAGAGCGGTTGATCAATCTCAAGCTTCGGCAATTTTCCTTCAATTTCATCGGATGCGTCGTCATCGCGGCCTTCGGTATAAACGCGGATAAAACCGTCAAATTTGACGGTTTGGCCGTTGGCGCGGAAGGTTTCTTTTTGCGCAGTTTCGGCTTCGATATCGATGGCAGTCTGTTCAAGGAGTGCTTCTCTCATTTGCGAGGCGATGGTGCGTTTCCAGATGAGATCGTAAAGCCGGACGCTGTTCCGATCTTTGATGCCAAGCGATCCGGCCGAGGTCTTACTGAGATCGGTCGGGCGGATGGCTTCATGTGCTTCCTGTGCGCCTTTGCTTTTTGTGGTATAGCGTCGCGGTTCGGGAATGGCGTAATTCGCGCCGAACTCTTCCGTGATCACGGTGCGTGCCTGAACGAGCGCGGACTCGGCGAGATTCACGCTGTCGGTTCTCATATAGGTAATGAAGCCATTCTCATAGAGGTGCTGGGCGATCATCATGGTCTGTTTTGCCGAGAAGCCGAGCTTGCGTGCCGCTTCCTGTTGGAGCGTCGATGTGGTGAATGGCGCCGATGGATTGCGGCGAACATCCTTCACGGCAATATCCTTGATATGGAACTTTGCATCGCGGACGCCATCCACGATCTTCTTTGCATCGGCTTCGGTCGTGATGCCCATTTTGCCGACTGCTTTGTCATTTATGGAAATAAGCGTAGCAGGGAAGGATGTTTTGGATTTTTCTGGCAGGAACTTTCCTTCGATCGTCCAATACTCTTCTTTATTAAAAGCTTGGATCAGGCGTTCGCGCTCGACGACAAGACGGACGGCGACGCTCTGCACGCGGCCGGCGGAAAGCCCATAGCGCACCTTGCGCCAGAGGAACGGGGAGAGCTCATAACCGACAAGGCGATCGAGCACGCGCCGCGCTTGTTGAGCATCGACAAGATTGATGTCGAGATCGCGCGGATGCTCGAGTGCGCGGAGGATCGCGTCTTTTGTGATCTCGTGGAAGGCAATGCGTTCCGTCGGTTTTTCTTTCCCTTTCTTCTCAAGATCAAGCGCCTGGATCAGATGCCATGCGATCGCTTCTCCTTCGCGGTCTTCATCAGTTGCGAGAATGACGCGCGTCGCTTTCTTGGCGAGGCGTCTGAGATTCTCAACCACCGGTTCCGCTTTTTTGGGAATGACATAGGTCGGTTCGAAATCGTGCTTTACATCAATGCCGATCTTGCTTTTGGGCAGATCGCGGATATGTCCGTAGGACGATTCGACGACAAAATCCTTGCCGACGAATTTGCCGATGGTCTTTGCTTTGGTTGGTGATTCGACGATGATGAGGTCCATGACTTTTGTTCAGTTTATCATATATCCGTCGCTTTGCTCTTTTATCAGTCCTTTAATATAGAGCGTGCTGACGGTCTGGTTCGCAATACGGGGTTCAAGTTTAGTCAGATCGATTATTTTGTCAATGTCCGCAGCTCCGTCAAGTTGCGCAAGAAATTCCAGAATGGTTTTTTCTTCGGGTGTTCTGGCGGCGAGAGAGACGTCTCTTTTTTCCTTAAATATGCCATATGATTCAAGAATATCCTCGGTACAAGTGATAAGCTCGGCGCCTTGGCGAATGAGCTGATTCGAGCCTTTGAAGTTTGGATGAGCGACCCCGCCGGGCACGACGAACACGTCGCGATTCTGCTCAAAAGCGAACCGCGCGGTTGCGAGCGAGCCTGACCGTTCCGGCGATTCAATGACGAGCGTGCCTTTGGAGATGCCGCTTATGATGCGGTTGCGCTCAAGGAATCGTGATGGATATGCCGGCATGTCGGGCGGATATTCTGAGATGATCGCGCCGCCCTGGGTGAGGATTTTCCGTGCAATGGACTCGTTGTTCCGGGGATAGATATTCGCAAGGCCACAGGCGAGGACGGCAATAGTTCTGCCTCCAGCATCAAGGCATCCCTCGTGCGCAGCGGTATCGACGCCGAAGGCAAGTCCGCTCGCGATAGAGATGCCTGCACGTGCGAGCTTGGCGGCGAAGCTGCGGGCGGTGCTTTTTCCGTCGGGCGTCGCCCGTCGCGTTCCCACGATTGCGATCGTCAATTGATCGTTTTCGGGCGGCATCCCTTTTATATAAATGCCGAACGGTGGATGAGGGATCTCGCGGAGCAAGAGCGGATATCGCGAATCTTCTTTAAGCGCAAGCGAAATACCGCTTTTGCGCAGCATTTCATAAGCCATTTCGGGGTTCGGCGCGTCTCGGAGATCGGGTATTGCTCGATACGTTTCCTCCCAGCTCGCAAAGTTCTTCTTGAGACGCGAGATATCTGCATAGCTGCCCGCAGCATGCTGAGCGATGGCGTGATAAAAAATAGCTTCTTTCTCCATATTTCCCACCATACCGATGGCGGTAAAAAAGAAAAGAAAGGTTTAATCTTTTTATAATCTTTTCCGATTCTTCAAAAGTTGCTCGTAGAGCATACGCATTTTTTCGCCGCAGGCCTCGAGGGATTGTTCTTTGACAACGCGTTCCTTGGCGCGCGCAGCAAGAAGGTCGCGTTCTTCTTTGTTTTCCAAAAGCCGCGCAAGCTTCGGGGCGAATTCGTTCTCGTTCTGCGCCATAAGACAATCGCTCTCGTCGGTGAAATAGCCGCGATAGGCGGGCAGATTGCGCAAGAGCATCGGCACGCCTATTGCGGCAGCTTCTACGTTTGTCATGCCCTGGTTTTCTTCGTAGGAAGGAAAAATATAAATATCGAGCGCGTTGAATGCGGCGACGATATCTTTCACGTAGCCCGTGAACATCACGTTCGGTGGCAGGTCTTTCGGCAAGGGTTTTGCAAGGAATGAACTGTAGATCTTTCCGAACCAGACGAACGTATGCTGCGGGAATTTGCGGGCGAGCACAATGAACGTGTCAATGCCTTTGCGCGGAATAGCGAGTCCGACGGTTCCGATGACCATGCCGTTCAAATGATATCCATCCCGCGCCGCCGCGCGTTTTTCTTCGTCTTTCTTGAAAACATGAACATCGACGCCATTCGAAACGGCAACGAGCTTTTTAGGATCAAGACCGTAGCGAACAAGAAGCGATTTAGTGTATTCGCTCGGGCAAAATACGATATCCGCGAGACCGTAAGCATAGGTCAGGTAGCGTCGCACAAGGGGATAGGTGAGCTTGCCGAACCAAAAGACGTCGCGGCTGTCCTCTGCGGTGACATGCGACCAGATCGCGACCGGCATACCCAGGCGATGCGCTTTGTGGATCAGGCGGATCGAATTGAACCAAGGAGTGTTGATCTGAAGGATGTCGCAGGATTCATCCCATGTTTCGATGAATTCGATGCCGCTCCTTGTGAGAACCTCTTTCTGGTTGCGGTATGAAGAGAGAAGGCCGGTACCGATGTTTTTATAGAGCCGTCCTCCTGCTAGGTGATAATATTCGAGATAGAGGCAGATTTTCATATTTTTTTGATGTTTATCTTTGAGATGGGCTTTTAATGATCGCTTCGTACAGTGCAACCATGGATCGTGCAATATTCTTTTTCGAATATTGTTCTGCGAGTTTGCGCGACGCATTTCCTTTTTTGCGAAGGCTTTCCGGCGAAGAAAAAATTTCAACGATGGCACGGGCGAGGAGCTTCGGCTCGCCGGGCGGGGCGAGCAATCCATTCTCATTGTGGTGTACGATATCGGGGATCCCTCTTGCATGTACCGCCACGACCGGCAGGCCGCAGGCCATCGCTTCAATAATCGAGATCGGCATATTCTCGCTTTGGCTTGCCGTAATGAAGGCATCATTTGCCCAGAGCGCATTCCTGAGTTTTTCGCCATGGAGCATGCCGGTAAAGATGATCTTTTTTCCGATCCCAAGCTCGCGCGCCAAACCCTCGAGTTTTTTTCGTTCAGGCCCGTCGCCGACGATCATGAACGTTGCATTGGGCATTTCCTTCAGTGCGATGCAAAAAGCCTCGAGGGCCTGATCGATGCTTTTCTCGTAACTTACGCGTCCCATATAGACGATGGCATGTTCTCCGGTACCGAATTGTTCTTTAAGGTCTTTTTTGAGAGAGGCGCTTTGTACCGGAACAAAAAAATCGGTGTCTGCCGGATTGGGGATGATATGCATGGGAGAGGTCAATCCATGCTCTATGAGCGCGGATCCCAGCGCGCGTGACGGACTTGTAACCGCATCCGCACGATTGTAGTAGGTAACCGTATATTGCCAGGAGAATTTTCTTCCCCATGGATAATCAAGTTTTACGTGTTTCAGGTAATCATCGAAAAAGGTATGATGCGTTCCTACGAGAGGAACGTTCAGTATGGTTTTTCCCATCACCGCGCCCCATCCGGCGAGAAATGGCGTGTGAGCGTGGATGATATCGGGTTTGAATTCTTTGAGCGTGCGGATCGTTCCGGGTCCCGGTAGAAGCGCAACCGAGAGCCCTTCCCCGGGATAGATGGATTTTGGCATGGAGAACGACGGTATTTTGTGCACGGTGAACGTTTTGTCTCCGGTTTGCTTTTCGGCGCGATCCTCTCCGATCACGGTGAATATTGCGACGTCATGCCCGAGTTCCGTGAGCGCATCCGCAAGGTCTCTGGCAACGCTTGCGACGCCGTTCACCTGCGGGGGAAAGGTATCGCTCCAAATGGCTATTTTCATGGCATTTTTTAAAGCTTATTTCATTGCCGATCGGCTTGAGGTTCGGGGTTTTGTCCGGCGCCGCATCACAGAGGAGATGCGGGAAGGTTTTTTAGGGATCCTCGTTGTCCTGATCCTTCTTTGTTTTCCTGGCTCGATATTCTTCGCCATATTCGTATTCGCGGGAAATGAAGATCTTTGGAGGCGTAAGGATGTTTTTGGACCGGATATTTCATTTTGATCATCCATGAGAAACGGCAGAAGCTTTCCTGCGAGATCATCCTGATTTCTTGATGCAAGGAAATGGCCGTCGCCCGCGATCGTTACCGCATGGGCGTTTTTTATCTTGCGTGACATATCCGCAACCTCTTGTTCGGTGAGGTAGGGATCGGTCATGCTCCGGACAATGAGCGTAGGGCAGGAGATAAGCGGGAGCGATTCCGAGAGATCGAGCCGCAGAGTTTGGGCAAGAGTCCAAAAATTCACCGAGAGCGGCATCGTGAACAGTCCCGTGAACGTCGATTCGAAATAGCCGGTTGATTTTCCCTGTTCGAAATAATGATAATGCGTGCGGCGTTGCGGATAGCTGAACCATGCAAGGCTGTCGAAAAATTTCGCAAGTATCGGGGCGGCGGGTGAGAGAGTTTGGTAATGCAGGGGATTCATGAAATTCGTGCTTACCAAAGCGAGCCTGCGAAGCATCCCGGGATTCGCTGCGGCGTATGCAAGAGAAACATATCCCCCGAACGAGTATCCCACCATGTCGAATTCCTGCAACCGTTCCTGTTCGGCGATCCGATGGACATCTTCCGCAAAGACGGGCAGGGTGTACCACTCTTTCCTTTTTGATTTATCGGAAAAACCGTGTCCGCGGAGATCGGGTGCGATGGACCGGATACCCTGTGCGGCGAGTTTTTCCATGAGCGTAAGCCAGGTGGTGTGGTTCGACGAAAGACCATGAAGCAATATCACGGTCTGATTGCTTTCTTCCGGACCTGCGGCAAAATAATAAATATCGCCCTTGTCCGTCATAACCCGTTTTTTTTCAGGAGAAAAGTCCATGTCAGTTTATTTTATCATTTCGTTCCCGTGCCGCGGCGCCGAGGAGGCGCAATCCAGGGTTCGGCAAGATTCGATCCCGGCTCCGGATCTTTCGGGAGCCGCAGCGACGGATGGATCGATCATTCTTCCTTCAGATATTTTTTGACGAATTTCGACAGGGGGATGTAAACGATAAGGCAGAGTATCACGAGCAAGATGGCGGCCCATCCGGCAAATTTAAAGAATTTGTCGAATGTTGCATACGCTTGGCCGAAATAGAATCCGATAAGAAGCAGAATGAACGATTTCGGCAGGGTTCCCAGGAAATTGAACCAGAGGAATTTCGAGAGCGGCATGCGGGCCATGCCGGCGGCAATGAGGACAGGGCCGCCCAGGAAGTGAGAGACCTTCCCGAAAATGAGCGTACCCCCTGGATGTTTTTTGAAATGTGTTTCCAGCCGTCCGATCACTTCGGGTTTGATACCGAAATTGCGCCCCCATCGTTCGACGACCAGTTTTCCGCCCCAGCGGCCTTGAGCATACATGATAACGTCGCCCAAAACGTCCGCGATGACAATAAGAGGGAAGCAGATAAAAAGATTGAATTGGCCGAGCGATGCAAGAAATCCCGCGAGAATCGTGACGATCGGCCCCTCAATGACGACGAGAGGGAATAGGATGACGTAGCGATAGGCAAGAAGCCATGTAAGAACAGTCGCTGTTTTCATAATAGGACTATTTTACCGCTCCGTAAGCTTTCTGGCGATATCCTCGGAAATGCCGTCAAGAAGCACGCGAGCTGTTTTTGTGATCGGTTTTAAAACAAACTCCTCAGCTTTTTTCCTGCCGTGTTCTTCTTTGGGGCGAATACCCACGCGAACGCGCGTGAAACTGTTTACGCCAAGCGCGGCGATGATCGATTCCACGCCATGATGTCCGGCCGCTCCGCGCTCGCGCGAGATTTTCCATGTGCCGAGCGGAAGATCGCTGTCATCATGGAAAATAATGACGTCTTCCGGCGCAACGTTGAATTTTCGAACTGCCTCGCGAACCGCCCTGCCGGATTCGTTCATGAAGGTCATCGGCTCCACGAAAGTCAGTTCACCGCTCTGTGCGTAGGTAAAAATTCTTTTATAGGTTTTCCAGGTGAGCGCGTTGCTCCCGGAGAATATTGTAGCGACCGATTCGAGCAGGATCCTCCCCGCGTTATGATAGGTATTTTCGTATGATGCTCCGGGATTGCCGAGGCCGACGGCGAGAAACGGCCTTGCGGGCTGTTCTCCGGCGTTATTCTCCGAATGAAGTTCGCTCTGTTTTTTTTCAAAAACTTCCCGCAGCTCCGGGGAATCTTGTCTCATGCCTTGATTATTCCATAACCGCCTCTATAATAAAAGGCATTGAAGATAGTCATTCCCACTGCATGAGAAAATTCTTAGCTTCCCTTCTTGAAATCTTTGAGATCGCCATCATCGCTGTTGCTGCGGTGATATTGATTCGGACGTTTCTTATTCAGCCGTTCGCCGTCGTCGGGGATAGCATGAAGCCGAACTTCGCAGGAGGTAATTATGTTTTGGTTGACGAATTGACCTATCGGATCCGTCCGCCGGAACGCGGCGAGGTCGTCGTGCTTCATGATCCGGAAGATTACAGCACCTATTTCATCAAGCGGATCATCGGGCTTCCCGGCGAACGCGTCGCGATCGCAAGCGGCACGGTGACGATCTACGATGCGGTTCATCCCGCGGGCTTCACTCTTGATGAATCTTATCTTCCGCAGGGAACCGTTACTTCGGGCGATGAGACCTATACGCTTTCTTCGAGCACCTACCTTCTGCTCGGCGATAATCGTCCCGATAGTTACGATTCGCGCGCCTGGGGACCGTTGCCTGCGAAGAACATTGTGGGATTAGTGAGAGTGCGGCTGTGGCCGCCCGATCAGATCACGGCCTTTTCTGCGCCGAAGTACTGAGAACGATAATTTTCAATGATATCCGGTGGTACGGTCCCTCCTCTTGAAAATCAAAAATTGTTAAATTGAAAAATTGACGATTTCCATGGATCAAAAAGAAAAGACAAAAGAAAAACCGGAAGCGTTTCGGGCCCAGAAGGGGATGCATGACATGCTTCCTGCCGACGAGCCATATTGGGAGAAAATAGAAACCGCGGCGCGATCCTTGGCGCGTGCGTACAATTTTGGTTCCATCGAGACGCCGATCATGGAGGATGCCGCGCTCTATAATAAGACCTCCGGCGAGGAAAGCGATGTTGTTGAAAAGGAAATGTACACTCTTCGCACGAAGGGCGGCGATGTGCTCGCGCTCCGGCCGGAATATACGCCGGGTATCTGCCGCGCTTATATCGAACATGGCATGAGTCGCCTTGCCCAGCCGCAGCGATTGTTCTATGTCGGTCCCGTGTTCCGGCACGATCGTCCCCAGCTCGGGCGCTACCGGCAGTTCACGCAGATCGGCTATGAGATACTGGGCGGACAGAACGATGCCATTTATGATGCGGAGATCATCACGATCATCGCAAATCTGCTCGCCGAGCTCAAAATAAAAAATCCGATATTGAAGATCAATTCGATCGGGGACCGTGTATGCCGGCCGAACTACAAGCGTCAGCTCCAGAACTATTATCGGAACTACGAGAAGGAACTTTGCGAGGATTGCGTGCGACGTCTCAAAACAAATCCGCTCAAATTGCTCGATTGCAAACAGCCGCAGTGCCAGCCGTTCAAGGAGAAGGCGCCGAACTTCCTCGATAAGCTTTGTTCGGTATGCAAGGCTCATTTCAGAGCGACGCTTGAATACTTGGAGGAGGTTGGAATTTCTTACGAGGTTGATCCCCGTCTTGTGCGCGGCCTCGATTACTACAATCGTACCGTCTTTGAATTTTTTGCGGACGGCAAGGAAGAGGAGATCGGAGCTCTTGGCGGCGGCGGCCGTTACGATTATCTGATGGAGATGATCGGAGGACATGCGACGCCGGCCTTGGGCGGTGCTCTCGGCGTCGAGCGCATTATCGCCGTGATGCAGGCAAAGGGAATCGTTCCGCCGGCGCGCTCGCCCAAAAAAGTATTTCTGGCTCATGCCGGCGCACTCGCCAAGAAGAACGCTTTTTCGCTGCGCGAGGAGCTCCGGAAATCAGGCATCTGCGTTACGGAAGCGCTTGCAAGGGAATCGCTCGGCGCCCAGCTCAAGGTTGCCGATAAAGAAGGCATCGGACTTGCGTTGATCTTGGGGCAAAAGGAAATCTACGAGCACAGCGTCATTCTTCGTGACCTTGGTGCTGGCACGCAAGAATCGGTGCTTGTTGCAAAGGTTGTCGACGAGATCAAGAAACGCCTGAAAGCATAAAAACTGGTCATTTCGACGAAGGTCGGGATCCAGGAGGAAAGAAGGGTTTGGGTCCTGTTTTCTAGCGGGACGACAGAAGTGATATAAATTGAAAACATTTTTTATGAATCCCGATTGTCTTTTCTGCAAGATAGCGGCAAAAACGATACCCGCAAAGATCGTTTATGAAGATGACCGTGCGGTGGCTTTTCTCGACATCATGCCGCGCACACCGGGCCATGTGATGGTGATCCCGAAATATCACGCAGCGACATTGGTTGCGCTCCCTGATGAGGAGATCGGGCCGCTTTTCAAAGCTGTCAAGGAAACGGCGAAACTGCTTATGGGATCGCTTCATCCCGACGGACTGACCTTCGGCATCAATCAGGGTAGGGCAAGCGGCCAGGAGGTCGACCATCTCCACGTGCATATCATGCCGCGCTGGCACGATGACGGTGGCGGTTCGGTGCAGTCGGTCGTCCATGCCGCTTCTCAGGAGTCACTCGAAGCGATCCAAAAAAAGATTTTAGGCAAGGAGGTCTAACGGCAACAAAAAATCGGCTTATGGCCGATTTTTTGTTGCCG